>NZ_JAARMC010000005.1:0-255524 GCF_012985595.1 Pseudomonas sp. WS 5411 | reverse complement strand
ATTTGGGGGGCCGCCGCGATGGGCCATCCATGGCCCAGCGCGGCTAACCCGGCGTCCTGCCGGGTTACCCCCCAAATCAATATCGGATGACGGCCAGCGTGGTTTAACGGGGCGCCTAAGATCAAAATCAAAGCGAGGCGGCCTGACAGCCGACCTGATCGTCGTGGCGTACGCGGATTCCTGTGGGAGCTGGCTTGCCTGCGAAGGCGGTGTCTCAGTCGATAAATGTATTGGCTGATACACCGCCTTCGCAGGCAAGCCAGCTCCCACAGGGGAGAATGCAGCTTCGCGCCCCGGCTTTGCTGTTGCTCTGCTTTTGATCTTGATCTTGGGCGCCCCGTTAAACCACGATGGCCGCAGGCAGGTATTGCGCAGTGGGCAACCCGGCATGGATGCCGGGGTAGCCGCGACACGGCCAGGGATGGCCGATCGCGGCGGGCCCACGGAGCAATGCCTGACTGCGGGCATGCCGAGCCTAGGCGAGGCACCGAGTGGTGGGGCAAGAGCCCTTTTGGTTACTTTTGGGGCTCTTTTCCAAAAGTGACCCGCCGTAAGGGCGGAACCCTAAGTGGCCGTGACCGCAGCAACGGATATGTATACAAACCCAGAAAAGAGTGGTGTAGATACTCATGCCGCGATGGCGGTATATCAGGTTAGGAATACTTGCCTGACACACCTCTATCGCAGGCAATCCAGCTCCCACACTGTCAGGGTCGGTAGAGGTGGGCGTGCCCTGCGCGATACAGCGAGGATTCGCTGAAGCTGTCACTGGCCAGCACCCGCCCCACCACAATCAGCGCGGTGCGCCTGAACCCCTTGGCTGCCACTTTGCTGACAATATCCGCCAAGGTGCCAATCGCCCAATCCTGATCCGGCCAGGTCGCCCGGTGTACCACGGCAATCGGGCAATCTGCACCGTAATGCGGCAGCAGCTCGGCGACGATGTTCTCCAGGTGATTGACCCCCAGATGCACGGCCATGGTAGTGCCGTGGCTGGCCAGGCTGTCGAAGGACTCCCCCGCAGGCATCGTGGTTTTATCGGCATAGCGGGTCAGGATCACGCTTTGGGCGATATCCGGTAAGGTCAGCTCCGCCTCCAGCAACGCGGCACAGGCGGCCACGGCGGTGACGCCGGGAATGATCTGGAAGGGAATCCCCAGTGCGCGCAAATGGCGGATTTGCTCGCCAATCGCGCCATACAGGCTCGGATCGCCAGAATGCACCCGCGCCACGTCCTGGCCCTGTTCATGGGCATGCTTGATCAACTCAATGATCTGCTCCAGGTGCAGTTCGGCGCTGTTGACCAGGGTTTCGGCCTGATGGCCTTCAAGCACGGCGGCCGGCACCAGAGAGCCGGCGTAGATAATTACCGGGCAACTGCGGATCAGCCGCTGGCCTTTGACGGTGATCAGTTCCGGGTCGCCGGGGCCTGCGCCGATGAAGTAGACGGTCATGGAGGATTCCTGTGAAAAAGCCGGCGAGGCGGGCTGCAGATGAAGACCGCTCATGATCAAGGAAGCGGATTATCGGGAATTCAGCCCGCGCACGCCAATGCAAAGGTGGCTTGCGGGCTTTTCTGGCGGTTGATCAACAGGCGGGCAGGGCGCTGGGCCAAGTGCTCGGCCAGGGCCAGGGCGGCGCTTTCGGCGATGCCGTGGCAGCCGGTATGGGCAAACGCGACAGCAGAGCGGTGGCTCAATTGCGCTTCGTGGATCGCCAGCTGCTCGGCACTGAAAAACTGCAGTGGCAACCTCAAGTGTTCGGCCAGGGCCAGTAACCCTGGCTCATCCTGTTTACGGTCGATACTCGCCAGTGCGCTGATGTGCCGAGGGTCGATTCCCGCGCCAGCCAAGGCTTCATTGAACAGCGCCAATAGCGCCGCGACGCTGCAGCCACGCTGACAACCCAGGCCGACCACCAGGGTCGGCGCGGTGGTGGCTGCTGTCATGCCGAGTGCTGGTCGTCGCGATTGCGCCGGAACAACCAGGCGCTGATCAGGCCCAGGGCCAGCCAGAACGCAACGTTGGTCAGCTGCGACGCGATCTTGAACTGCGCTTCCAGGGCCTGCGGGGCGAGCATCGAGTGCACTTCGGGCTGTGGCGCGCCAATCACATGGGGCACCGCCAGGATCGCCACGCCGAGGATCTTCAGCAGCCAGTTGCGACCAAACACAATCAACGCGATACCGGCGGCGGTGGAGGCTGCCGCGCCGATCCACCAGATCTGCCGTTGCGCCAGGTCCGCCGCAGCGGTGCCGGGCAGTTCCGGTGGCAGGCCGAGGGTCGGTGCCAGCACAAAGGTGGCGTAACCGGCCAGGCCCCAGAGCAGGCCCTGGGCGGTGCGGGTCGGAGCGCGCAGGGTGTACAGGCCGGCGAGCATCAGCGCAAAACCTACGGCGACCACCAGGTTAGCGCCGGTGGTGGACAGCACGCGCTGCCAGCCGTCTTCCGGTTCCCAGGCCTCGGCGTCGTGGCTGTGGGCCGCAGCACCAGGCGCATGCTCATGCACTTCGGTCGTGGCCGGGGCGTTTTCGTAGGTTTCCGCCTGCAGAATCAGCGGAGCCACCCAGAAACTTTGCAGCAGGGTCAGCAGCAGGGCGGCCAACAGGCCGGTGAAACCTGCGGTTTGCGCAATTCGCTTGATCATGGTTGCAGGTCTCAATGGCACGGGAAGGCGGCGCTGTGGCGCGTATCGTGGGCGGCGTTGTGCACGGCCTCGATATGGGAGAACCCGGCGAAATACACCAGGCACGCACCGAGGATCGACGCGCCGATAGCGGCGGTCAGGCGTTGGCTCAAGGTGGCGGAGCGGCTGGCGGTGTGTGAGGTGCTACTGATGATCGACATGGCACGTCCCTTTCGAGTGGCAGGGTGACACGAGCGCATGAAAACCCCGCGAGCCGGGCACGCAGGGTTCTGAACAGCGCCCGCCCACCGCGGGTTTGTTATTTGATTTTTCGGGCCGGTCTCCGGGCTTGCGAGGGGGCTCTTCTGAGTCCTGAAAGCATCGCCTTCCCATGCCAAAAGCACAGTGGCTGTGACGCTTCGCTCGCTTACCGTTGCGGGGGCAGCACCGGATTGGTCATGCATGCATGATTGACCGGTTTCCCGTTTCACCCTGTAAAGGGCACCCGAAACAAGATGTGTAGGAGAGCATGGGCGCGGGACGGTCGTCAATCTGTAGCTGGGCACTGCGGCTCTTCGCATGGTTTTGAATTGACCGTCCCTCAAGCACTGCGTAGCCTTGCACCTTCGAGGTTCTTCGGCTGCGGTCGAAGCTAAGAAGGGAACGCGGTCCAAGCCGCGGCTGCCCCCGCAACTGTAAAGGGTTTATCTGACTGCCACGCCACTGCCAATACGGCGGGAAGGCGCAGCCAGCGCCAGCCGCAAGGCCGGCAAGCCCCAAGCCAGGAGACCTGCCTCGCAACCGATTTTCCATTTCAACCGGGCGGGGTGATCCGGTGACGAATCCAGCACCTGCGCGCCGCCGCAGGGCCAGTCGTCCCGTATGCCCGCCCCAAAGGGCATCCGATGAAAACACTGGCCAAACTCCCCGTCACTATCGTCACCGGCTTTCTCGGCTCGGGCAAAACCACCTTGCTGCGCCACATGCTGGACAACGCCCAGGGTCGGCGCATTGCTGTGATCGTCAACGAATTCGGCGAACTGGGTATCGACGGCGAGATCCTCAAGCAGTGCTCCATCGGTTGCACCGAAGAAGAAGCCAGCGGCCGCGTGTATGAACTGGCCAACGGCTGCCTGTGCTGCACCGTGCAGGAAGAGTTCTTCCCAGTGATGCGCGAACTGGTGGCCCGTCGTGGCGACCTCGACCATATCCTCATCGAAACCTCTGGCCTGGCGCTGCCCAAGCCCCTGGTCCAGGCCTTCCAGTGGCCGGAAATCCGCAGCGCCTGCACGGTTGACGCGGTGATCACCGTGGTCGACAGCCCGGCCGTGGCCGCTGGCACCTTCGCCGCGTTCCCGGACCAGGTCGACGCCCAGCGCAAACTGGACCCGAACCTGGACCACGAATCGCCACTGCACGAGTTGTTCGCCGACCAACTGGCCAGCGCCGACCTGGTGATCCTCAACAAAACCGACCTGATCAGCCCTGAAGACCTGGCCCGTGTACGCCTGGAAGTCGCCGAAGAACTGCCGCCAGCAGTGAAAATCGTCGAAGCCAGCAGCGGCCGCCTGCCTCTGGATGTGCTGATTGGCCTGGGTGCCGGCTCCGAGGAGCATATCGACGGGCGCCATAGCCATCACGATCATCACCACGAAGGTGAAGACGACCACGATCACGATGCGTTTGACTCCATCTCCATCGACCTGCCACAGGCTGATGAAGCGCTGCTGCTGGACGCCCTGACGCAATTGGTGGTGCAGCACGGCATCCTGCGGGTCAAAGGCTTCGCCGCAATCCCCAACAAGCCGATGCGCCTGTTGATCCAAGGTGTGGGCACGCGCTTCGACAAGCATTTCGACCGGGCCTGGGGCGCCGACGAAGCGCGCATCACACGGTTGGTGCTGATCGGCCAGGACCTGGATGCGGCGGGCCTTGAAGCGCAATTGCGCGCCGCGCTCAGCGTTTAACCATGCACCTGCTCAGGACCCAGCCCGGTGGCTTCGTCTCCGATGACAACATCGCCGACCTGGGACAAACCCCCGCCGAGCTGGTGATCCTGTGCAGCGGCGATTCCAGCCTGGCGTTGCTGGCCGAAGCCGCCCAGCAACTGCCCGACGACTACCCGAGCCTGCGCCTGGCCAACCCGATGCAGGTGCAGAACCACGCCTCGGTGGACCTGTATGTGGATGAGGTGCTGCGCCACGCCAAGGTCATCCTGATATCCCTGCACGGCGGCATCGGCTATTGGCGCTACGGCATCCAACGCCTGGTGGAGCTGGCCGAGCAGGGCGTGCAGTTGATCCTGGTGCCGGGGGATGATCGCCCCGATCCCGAACTCAGCGGCCTGAGCACCGTGGGTGTGGTGGAGCGTGACCGCCTGTGGCACTTTCTGCGCCAGGGCGGGCTGGGGAATGCGCTGGATTTCTATCGTTGCCTGGCCAGTAGCTTCCTGGGCCGCGATTACCCGTGGGCCGAGCCGCAAACTCTGCCGCGCACCGCAATCTATCACCCGCGCGCCGCCAATGCGCGTCTCAATGACTGGCAGGCGGACTGGAACGCCGATTGGCCGGTGGCAGCGGTGCTGTTCTACCGCTCGCACTTGCAGGCGGCCAATACCGGTTTTATTGATGTGTTCTGCCAACGCTTGCAGGCGGCGGGCCTTAACCCGCTGCCGATGGCGGTGGCCAGCCTGAAAGAGCCCGGCTGCCTGACAGTGGTCGAGGATTTGCTGGATGAGGTCGGGGCGGCGGTGATTCTGAACACCACCGGCTTTGCCCAATCCAGCCCCGAAGCGCCCCATCTGCGGCCGTTTCGCCGCAATATCCCGGTGATCCAGGCGATCTGCGCCCAGGACAACCAGCCCGGCTGGGAAGCCAGCGAGCAGGGCCTCGGCCCGCGTGACCTGGCGATGCATATTGCTTTGCCGGAGCTGGACGGGCGCATCATCAGCCGCCCGATCAGCTTCAAGGACCTGGCCTGGCGCAGCGAGCGCAGCCAATCGGACGTGGTGTGCTACCGCGCGGCCCCCGAGCGCATGGACTTTGTCGCCGAACTGGCGCGGCGCTGGGTCGAGCTGGCACGGGTGCCGCATGCCAACAAGCGCATTGCGCTGATCCTCGCCAACTACCCGACCCGTGATGGGCGCATCGGTAATGGCGTGGGCCTGGACACCCCGGCCGCGGCCTTGAATATCCTGCGGGCCCTGCAGGCCGAGGGTTATCCGCTGCCGGATGCATTGCCGGCCAGCGGCACTGCGCTGATCCATGACCTGCTCGGCGGTGTCACCAACGACCTGGACAGCCTCGACCTGCGCCCCTGCCATCAAAGCCTGGGCCTGGACGAATACCAGGCGATGTTCAATCGCTTGCCCGAGGCCAACCGCCAGGCCGTGCTGGAACGCTGGGGCACGCCTCATAACGATCCGATGTGCCGCGACGGGCGCATGATGATCGCCGGCCTGCGCCTGGGCCTGACCTTTGTCGGCATCCAGCCGGCGCGGGGCTACCAGGTGGATGCCAGCGCGGTGTACCACGACCCGGACCTGGTGCCGCCCCACGCTTACCTGGCGTTCTATTTCTGGCTGCGCCACACCTACGGCGCCCATGGCGTGATCCACGTCGGCAAGCACGGCAACCTGGAATGGCTGCCGGGTAAAGGCGTCGGGCTGTCCGAGAACTGCTGGCCAGATGCATTGCTGGGACCGCTGCCGAACATCTATCCGTTTATCGTCAATGATCCGGGCGAGGGTGCCCAGGCCAAGCGCCGGACCCAGGCGGTGATCATCGACCATTTGATGCCGCCGCTGACCCGTGCCGAAACCTATGGCCCATTGCGCAATCTGGAACTGTTGGCGGATGAGTATTACGAGGCGCAGTTGCTCGACCCGCGCCGCGCCCTGGAGCTGCAAAAGGACATCCTCAAGCTGGTGCGCGAAACCCGCATCGATCAAGAGCTGGAACTGGATAACGAGGCTGACGCTGCCGTCTGGCTGCCGCGCCTGGACACCTACCTGTGCGATCTGAAGGAGTCGCAGATCCGCGACGGCCTGCATATCTTTGGCGAGTCGCCCGAAGGTCGCCTGCGTATCGACACCTTGCTGGCCCTGCTGCGCATTCCGCGTGGCGATGGGCGGGGTCCGCAATCAAGCCTGCTGCGGGTATTGGCCAAGGCCTTTGAGCTGGGCTTTGACCCGCTGGACTGCGCGCTGGCCGAACCCTGGACCGGGCGCCGCCCCGAGGTGCTGCAGAAGATCGACGGGCAGTTGTGGCGTACCGCTGGCGATACTCGCGAGCGCCTGGAGCTGTATGCGGCGCGGTTGATCGAACAGGCGCTGGAAGGTCCGCTCGAACAGCTTGAGGAGCCGGGCTGGGAGGAGGTGAAATCGGTGATCGAAAGCCTGCGCATCGTCGTCGCACCGCGCCTGGATGCCTGTGGCCCAGCGGAAATGCATGGCTTGCTGGAGGCGTTGAGCGGTCGTTTCGTGCCGGCGGGTCCCAGTGGTGCGCCGAGTCGTGGGCGCCTGGATGTGCTGCCGACCGGGCGCAATTTCTTCACCGTCGACGTGCGTAACCTGCCTACCACGACTGCCTGGCGTATCGGCTTCCAATCCGCAAACCTGATGCTTGAGCGGCACCTGCAGGACCATGGTGACCATCTGCGTCAGTTGGGGCTTTCCGTGTGGGGCACCGCGACCATGCGCACCGGCGGTGACGATATCGCCCAGGCCATGGCACTGATGGGCGTGCGTCCGGTGTGGGCCACGGGCAGCCAGCGTGTCGATGATTTTGAGATATTGCCCATCAGCTTGCTCGACCGCCCGCGAGTTGACGTCACGCTGCGGGTGTCGGGGTTCTTCCGCGATGCGTTCGCCAACCTGATCCGCCTGTTCGATGCTGCGGTGCAGGCGGTCGCGGCGCTGGATGAGCCGGACGACCTGAACCCCCTGGCGGCCAAGGTGCGCAGCGAGCGCGAGGCGCTGCGCAAGTCGGGCCTGGATGAAGAGGCTGCGGCCAAGCAGGCCGGCTGGCGCATTTTCGGCGCCAAGCCTGGGGCCTATGGCGCGGGTGTGCAGGGCGCGATTGACGGTCGCCTGTGGCAAAGCCGCGAAGACCTGGCCGAGGTCTACCTGAATTGGGGGGGCTACGCCTATGGCGGTGCGGATGAAGGCACCGCCGCCCGTGAACAGTTCGCCCAGCGCCTGAGCCAGGTGCAGGCCGTGCTGCAGAACCAGGATAACCACGAGCACGACTTGCTCGACTCCAATGACTATTACCAATTCCAGGGCGGTATGCTCGCCGCCGTGGAAACCCTCAGTGGCGCCAAGGCCGCCAGCTACCATGGCGATCATAGCCAGCCGGACTTGCCGAAAATCCGCACGCTGAAGGAGGAGCTGAACCGGGTGATCCGTTCCCGCGCCGCCAACCCCAAGTGGATCGAAGGGGTCAAGCGCCACGGCTATAAAGGTGCGTTCGAGATGGCGGCGACGGTGGACAATCTGTTCGCCTTCGACGCGACCACGGCGCTGATCGACGACCACCAATATGCATTGCTGGCCGATGCCTACCTGCTCGACCCCGACACCCGGGCGTTTGTGCAACAGCACAACCTCGCGGCCTTGCGCGACATGACCGAGCGCATGCTGGAAGCCCAGCAGCGCGGTATGTGGCAGGCACCGGGGGCGTACCGCGAGGCATTGGAAAACCTGTTGCTGGACATAGAAGAAGACAGTTGATGACTGACATCCCCCATTTCCCACTGTCGGCAGTGGTCGGTGCCGACGACCTGAAGCTTGCCCTGTGCCTGACCGCCATCGACCCGAAGATCGGTGGCGTGCTGATCGAAGGCCCGCGCGGCATGGCCAAGTCTACCCTGGCCCGCGGCCTGGCGGACCTGTTGGCCAGCGGGCAATTCGTCACCTTGCCGTTGGGCGCCACCGAAGAGCGTTTGGTAGGCACTCTGGACCTGGATGCGGCGCTGAGCGAAGGCCGTGCGCAGTTTTCCCCTGGGGTGCTGGCCAAGGCCGATGGCGGGGTACTGTATGTGGATGAGGTCAATCTACTGCCTGATCATCTGGTGGACCTGCTATTGGATGTAGCCGCCAGTGGCACCAACCTGATCGAGCGCGACGGTATATCCCACCGGCACTCGGCGCGTTTTGTGCTGATCGGCACGATGAACCCGGAAGAGGGTGAATTGCGTCCGCAGTTGCTGGATCGGTTCGGTTTCAACGTGGCATTGAGCGGGCAGACTTTGCCGACCGAGCGCGGGCAGATCATCCGTCGGCGCCTGGATTTCGATAGTGATCCTGGGGCGTTCTGTGCGCAGTGGGCTGACCAGCAAGCGGCGCTGCGTGCGCGTTGCACCCAGGCCCGTGCACGCCTGGAAAGCATCGCCCTGGATGACCAGGCCCTGGCGCAGATTACCGAGCGCTGCTTTGCCGCTGGTGTGGATGGCCTGCGCGCCGATCTGGTGTGGTTGCGCGGGGCGCGGGCCCATGCGGCGTGGCGTGGGGCTGCGGCCATCGCTGAAGAGGATATAGAGGCCGTTGCCGAATTTGCCCTGCGCCATCGTCGCCAGGAGCATTCATCTGCCGCCCACCCGCCGGAAAATGCGCCGGCGCCCAAACCCACTGACCCCAGCAGCGGCCAGGGACAGTGGGGTGAAATGCCTCCGTCTACACAAGTAACGGGTGCCCGCCGTGAAATACCCACCTGGCCAAAAAAGCCCTAGGCATTCGCCCCCGACCTGACGCGGGGGCGGATGCCCGGCCCAAGGCGGGTCGACTGGATCAAGGCAGGCAAGGGCGGGCGCGCAACGGCGCCGAGGGGATGGTCAATTGGCCGGGCACCTTGTTGGGCGGGCGACCACAATCGCGTAAAGACCTGGTGTACTGCAACCGCAGCCGTGCCTCCCATGAGCTGTGGCTGGTGATTGTCGATGCCTCGGCGTCCACTCGGCGGCATCAGGCGCTGAGCGATGCCAAGGGCTTGCTCGCGCAGGTGTTCGACGACGCCTATCGGCAGCGGGCGCGACTGGCGTTGTTGACCGCCAGCGGGCAAGTGCCGAGCTGGCAGGTACAAGGCTTTAAAGCGGCCAAGGGCCTGGGGCGTTGGCTGGATGGCCTGGGCGCCGGCGGAGGGACGCCGCTCCTGGCGGCGTTGACCGAGGCCGGGCATTGGCTGGCGGCGCGGCGCAAGCGCTATCCGGCTGAACAGCAGCGGTTGCTGGTGATTACCGATGGCCGGCTCAAGGATATTGGTCAATTGCCGACGTTGGATTGCCTGGGGCTGTTGGTGGATATCGAACGTGGGCCGATCCGGCTGGGGCGGGCGCGGGAGCTGGCCGCCGGGTTGCAGGTGGATTATCGGCATATTGATAGCCTGTAGCGCTGCTGCTATCGCTATCGCGAGCAAGTCCGCTCCCACATGTGGCCGCGTACATCCTTTGGAATGCGCTTGAATGTGGGAGCTGGCTTGCCTGCGATAAGGCCCTCAAACCCACCGCAAAACGATCAGCTAGCCCCCGGCACATTCGGCCAAAGATCCGCCACCAGAAACAGCCGCTCCGCTTCCTCCCAATCCCCGCCGTTCTGCATCATGCGCACCAACAACTGCGCCGGCGCCATCGGGTCCAGGTCGACCAGCCAGCGCTGCATCTGCTCTTCACTCCAGATTTCTTCCGCCGGGTAATGCGCCGGCGCCAGCCAGGCATGGCGCGGCAGGGGCTGCCAGCGGCCCGGCGGGCTGGCCTGGATAAAGTCCTGCCAATCGCGCTGATGCAACCAGCGCCCGCGCAAATGCTGGGGATGGGCGCCGAGGGGCGGGGCGGCCTCGCCGGGCCAGGGGTACAACAGGTAGCCGCCGAGCCACAGATGGGCGGTGAACTCCTGGATATCCAGCGTCGCCAGCACCTCCCGGCTTTGCGCCCTGGCCGAGATGGGCAGTTGGTGGTCTGCCAGATGCGCCAGCTTGCGATCCAGGCGGTCGTGACAACCCGGACCCAGCCATTGCGCGGTGTCCTGGCCGTTGCCGTCCTGGGGGCCGAGGTAAAGCTTGATCGCCAACTCCAGATGATGCACGCCGTCACGGTCGCGCAGCAGCATGTCCAGCTCACCCAGGGTGTGCCCGGCCTGGCGGATCGGCAGGTTGGCCGCCAGCAACTCCACGCCAGGGGCGTGCTGCACGGCAAATTGCCACAGGCGTTCGTAATACAGGCCCAGGCGCCGGGTGCGTGCCAGGCTCAGCCAATGCAGCAGGGCGCTACTGTCCTGGTCCAGGCGCCTGAGCCATTGCTCCAGGGCCGCAGGCTGCTGCACCCAGTCACTGCCGGCCAGGGGGTGACGTTGCGGCCAGGGCGTCTGCGCGAGCATCGGCGGGGCGAGGATCACCCACGCCAGGTCCCGCACTGCGGGATGACGCAATTGACGGGGCAGAGGCTGCAGGTCGGGAAACGGATTCATGGTCCGAGCATAGCTGTTTCCTACTCGCCGCGTGACCCCTGGAAGTGTTGAGAACCGTTGTCGTCTGGGGCCTGGGGCGACAAAGGATTTTGTCTAATGCGGCCTTTCGCCCATAATCGTTCTTTTTGCCAGACCCAAACCCTGCAGGAGCCCCATGGAGCAATTTCGCAATATCGGCATCATCGGTCGCCTGGGCAGTACCCAGGTTCTGGACACGGTCCGCCGGCTGAAAAAGTTTCTGCTTGAGCGCCACCTGCATGTGATCCTCGAAGACACCATCGCCGAGATTCTGCCGGGCCACGGCCTGCAGACCTCGTCGCGCAAAATGCTCGGTGAAGTCTGCGACATGGTGATTGTGGTCGGTGGCGACGGCAGCCTGCTGGGCGCCGCCCGGGCCCTGGCGCGGCATAACGTGCCGGTACTGGGGATCAACCGGGGCAGCCTGGGGTTCCTCACCGATATCCGCCCCGACGACCTGGAAGTTGAAGTGGCCAAGGTTCTGGACGGCCACTACCTGGTGGAAAACCGCTTCCTGCTGCAAGCCGAAGTGCGCCGCCATGGCGAAGCCATCGGCCAGGGCGATGCCCTCAACGATGTGGTGCTGCACCCCGGCAAGTCGACGCGGATGATCGAGTTCGAGCTGTATATCGACGGCCAGTTCGTCTGCAGCCAGAAGGCCGACGGCCTGATTGTCGCCACGCCCACCGGGTCCACGGCCTATGCGCTGTCGGCCGGCGGGCCGATCATGCATCCCAAGCTGGATGCCATTGTGATCGTGCCGATGTACCCCCATATGTTGTCTAGCCGACCGATTGTGGTCGATGGCAACAGTGAGTTGAAAATCGTGGTCTCCAAAGACATGCAGATCTACCCGCAAGTTTCCTGTGACGGGCAGAACCACTTCACCTGCGCCCCCGGTGACACCATCACCGTGAGCAAAAAGGCGCAGAAGCTGCGGTTGATCCACCCACTGGATCACAACTACTACGAAGTGTGCCGCACCAAGCTGGGCTGGGGCAGCCGCTTGGGGGGTGGAGGCGACTGATGCTCGATCCCGCGCGTAGCTACGACCTGATTGGTGACGTGCACGGTTGCGCTCATACCCTTGAGCACCTGCTCGACCAGATGGGTTACCACAAGCAGGGCGGCGTCTGGCGCCACCCATCACGCATGGCGGTGTTCCTCGGCGATATCATCGACCGTGGCCCGCGCATCCGTGAGGCGCTGCATATCGTCCACGACATGGTCGAAGCCGGCCAGGCGCTGTGCATCATGGGCAACCACGAGTTCAACGCCCTGGGCTGGAGCACCCTGGCGCCGCCCGGCAGTGGCAAGCAGTACGTGCGCGAACATTCGCCACGCCACGCGCGGCTGATCCACGAGACCCTGACCCAGTTCGAACACCACCCCGGCGACTGGCATGACTTCCTTGGCTGGTTCTACGACATGCCGTTGTTTGTCGATGCCGGGCGTTTCCGCGTGGTGCACGCCTGCTGGGATTCGGGATTGATCGAGCCGCTGCGCCGACAATTCCCCGACGGCTGCATCGACGAGCATTTCCTGCAGGCGGCGGCGGTGCCGGGCAGTTTTGCCTGCAACGCCTTCGATCGCCTGCTGCGCGGCACCGATATGCGCCTGCCGGACGGCCTGACGCTGACCGGCGGCGATGGTCTGACCCGTTCGTTCTTTCGCACCAAGTTCTGGGAAGACGACCCGAAGACCTACGGCGATATTGTGTTCCAACCGGATGCCTTGCCCGATCCGGTGGCCCGCACGCCGTTGTCTTCGACCGAGAAAAACTCCCTGTTGCGCTATGGCGTCGATGAACCCTTGCTGTTTGTCGGCCATTACTGGCGCAGCGGCAAACCGGCGCCGATCCGCTCGAACCTGGCCTGCCTGGACTACAGCGCAGTGCTCTACGGCAAGCTGGTGGCGTATCGCCTGGATCAGGAAACCTGCCTGGACCCCAACAAGTTCGTGTGGGTCGATGTCGAGCGCCCTGAGGTGATTCATGAGTAACGTGGCCGTTTTACGCTTGCCGCTGACGGTTGACCTGGCTGGCTTCGTCAAACTGTTGCAGCGCATGCAGGTGCCCCATCGCGTCAGTGAAGAGGCAGGCGAGCAGGTGCTGTGGGTGCCGGACGCGATCAGCGAAGACGTGCGCAGCCTGTATCAGCGCTTCCCGGCCGGCGATCCGGACCAGCAGCTGGATATTCCCCAGGAACCGGTAGCCAAGCGTCCCGGCTTCCTCCAGCAACTGCGCCACAGCCCGCTGACCGCGGGTGTGTTGCTGCTGAGCCTGGTCGTCGCTGCGGTCACGATGCTCGGCGACAACCTGCAAGCCATGAGCTGGCTGACGTTCCTGAATTTCCACGTGGCCGGTGAGTACCTGTATTTCACGCCCCTGGCCGACAGCCTGGCGGCAGGGCAGTGGTGGCGGTTGGTCACGCCGATGCTGATCCACTTCGGCATCCTCCACCTGGCTATGAACGGCATGTGGTACTGGGAGCTGGGGCGGCGCATCGAGGCCCGTCAGGGCAGTATCAACCTGCTGGGCCTGACGATGCTGTTCAGCCTGGCCTCCAACTATGCGCAATACACCTTTGGCGGGCCCGGCCTGTTCGGTGGCCTGTCCGGCGTGTTGTACGGCTTGCTCGGCCATTGCTGGATCTACCAATTGCTTGCGCCCAACTCGGCGTATCGCCTGCCGCGCGGCGTGCTGGTGATGATGCTGGTGTGGCTGGTGCTGTGCCTGTCGGGCCTGGTCTCGATGATCGGCTTCGGCGAAATCGCCAATGCGGCCCATGTCGGCGGCCTGGTGGCGGGTTGCATCACCGGTTTGCTCGGCGGGTTGTACAGCCGCCATAAACGTAACGCTTGAATCTCTGCCCATTATTGAAGGAAGAGTCTTATGTCCTCTTTTGCTGAAATGATCGAAAACATCACCCCGGATATCTACCAGAGCCTCAAGCTCGCCGTGGAAATCGGTAAATGGGCCGACGGCCGCAAGCTCACTGCCGAACAGCGCGAGCTGTCGTTGCAGGCCATGATCGCCTGGGAGCTGCAAAACCTGCCGGAAGACCAGCGCACCGGCTATATGGGCCCGCAGGAATGCCAATCGAAGTCGACCCCGGTGGAAAACATCCTGTTCAAGTCGGATGCCATCCATTGATTGAGATTGGCCGTGGTGCAGTCAGCAAGATGTCGGCGCAACTGGGTTCGCCGACCGTTCAATACGCTTTTCGCCTGGGCGACACCGAGGTGCCGGTCAACCCGTTGATTGGCACTCATATACGCCTGGAATACCTCGGTGCGATCCACTGCACCCATTGCGGACGCAAGACCAAGACCAGCTTCAGCCAGGGCTATTGCTACCCGTGCATGACCAAGCTGGCCCAGTGCGACCTGTGCATCATGAGCCCCGAGCGCTGCCATTTCGATGCCGGCACTTGCCGCGATCCGGCCTGGGGCGAGAAATTCTGCATGACCGACCATGTGGTGTACCTGGCGAACTCGTCGGGGATCAAGGTCGGCATCACCCGCGCCACCCAGTTGCCCACGCGCTGGCTGGACCAGGGCGCGAGCCAGGCATTGCCGATCATGCGCGTGGCCACGCGCCAGCAATCGGGCTTTGTCGAAGATGTGCTGCGCAGCCAGGTCGCCGACAAGACCAACTGGCGCGCCTTGCTCAAGGGCGACGCGGCAGCGGTAGACCTTGCGCAGGTACGCGACGAGCTGTTCGTTTCCTGCGCCGACGGCCTGCTGCAATTGCAGGAACGCTTTGGCCTGCAGGCCATCCAACCGGTAACCGATATCGAGCCCCTCGAAATCCGCTACCCGGTGGAGCAATATCCAGCCAAGATCGTCAGTTTCAACCTGGACAAGAACCCGATTGCCGAAGGCACGCTGCTGGGGATCAAGGGCCAATACCTGATCTTCGACACCGGCGTTATCAATATTCGTAAATACACGGCTTACCAGCTCGCCGTGCATCAGTAGAAGGATTTCACGCATGCGCACCGAACAACCGAAGATGATTTACCTGAAGGACTATCAGGCGCCCGAGTACCTGATCGACGAGACTCACCTGACCTTCGAGTTGTTCGAGGACCATAGCCTGGTCCACGCGCAGCTGGTGATGCGCCGCAATCCCGAGCGCGGCACCGGCCTGCCGCCGCTGGTGCTCGATGGCCAGCAGTTGGAACTGCTGAGTGTGGCCCTGGGTGACCAGGAACTGAGCGCCACCGACTACCAATTGAGCGAGAGCCACCTGACGTTGCAGCCGACCAGTGACAGCTTCACGGTCGACACCAGCGTGCGCATCCACCCGCAAACCAACACCGCTCTTGAAGGCTTGTACAAGTCCGGTGGCATGTTCTGTACCCAATGCGAGGCCGAGGGCTTCCGCAAGATCACCTACTACCTTGACCGCCCGGACGTGATGAGCACGTTCACCACCACGGTGATCGCCGAGCAGCACAGCTATCCGGTGCTGCTGTCCAACGGCAACCCGATTGCCAGCGGCCCCGGTGAAGACGGTCGGCACTGGGCGACCTGGGAAGACCCGTTCAAGAAGCCGGCCTACCTGTTCGCCCTGGTGGCCGGCGACCTGTGGTGCGTCGAAGACACGTTCACCACCATGAGCCAGCGCACCGTCGCGCTGCGCATTTATGTCGAGCCGGAAAACATCGACAAGTGCCAGCACGCCATGAACAGCCTGAAGAAGTCCATGCGCTGGGATGAAGAAGTCTATGGTCGTGAATACGACCTGGATATCTTCATGATCGTCGCCGTCAACGACTTCAATATGGGCGCCATGGAAAACAAGGGCCTGAACATCTTCAACTCCAGCGCCGTGCTTGCCCGCGCCGAAACCGCGACCGACGCCGCGCATCAGCGCGTCGAGGCCATCGTCGCCCACGAATACTTCCACAACTGGTCGGGCAACCGCGTGACCTGCCGCGACTGGTTCCAGCTGTCGCTCAAGGAAGGCTTCACGGTGTTCCGCGATTCGCACTTCTCTGCGGATATGAACTCGGCCACCGTCAAGCGTATCCAGGATGTGGCCTACCTGCGCACCCACCAATTCGCCGAAGATGCAGGGCCGATGGCCCACGCTGTGCGCCCGGACAGCTTTATCGAAATCTCCAACTTCTACACCCTGACCGTGTACGAAAAGGGTTCGGAAGTGGTCGGGATGATCCACACCTTGCTCGGCGCCGAGGGCTTTCGCAAAGGCAGTGACCTGTACTTTGAACGCCACGACGGCCAGGCCGTGACCTGTGATGACTTTATCAAGGCCATGGAAGACGCCAACGGTGCCGACCTGACCCAGTTCAAACGCTGGTACAGCCAGGCCGGCACGCCACGCCTGGTAGTGAGCGAGTCCTACGACGCTACCGCCAAGACCTACAGCCTGACCTTGCGCCAGAGCTGCCCGCAAACCCCGGACAACGTAGAAAAACTGCCATTCGTGATTCCGGTGGCCCTGGGCCTGCTGGACGCCAATGGGGCCGACCTGCCGTTGCGTCTGGCCGGTGAAGCGGCGGCGCAGGGCACTTCGCGGGTGTTGTCGGTGATTGAGGCCGAGCAGACGTTCACCTTCGTCGATATCCCTGAACAACCCTTGCCGTCGCTGCTGCGTGGCTTCTCGGCGCCGGTGAAGCTGAGCTTCCCCTACAGCCGTGACCAGTTGATGTTCCTGATGCAGCACGACAGCGATGGCTTCAATCGCTGGGAAGCGGGTCAGCAACTGGCGGTGCAGGTGTTGCAGGACCTGATCGGCCAACACCAGCAGGGCCAGGCCCTGGTGCTGGATCAACGGCTGGTCAATGCGCTGCGCAGCGTGTTGAGCGACGAAAGCCTGGACCAGGCCATGGTCGCCGAAATGTTGTCGTTGCCGGGTGAAGCCTACCTGACCGAAATCAGCGAAGTGGCTGACGTCGATGCGATCCACGCTGCCCGCGAGTTTGCGCGCAAGCAGTTGGCCGATAACCTGTTCGAAGGCCTGTGGCTGCGCTACCAGGCCAACCGCGACCTGTCGCGCAACACGCCTTACGTGGCGTCGGCCGAGCACTTCGCGCGCCGCGCCCTGCAGAACATCGCGCTGTCTTACCTGATGCTCAGCGGCAAGCCCGAAGTACTGGCGGCGACCCTGGAGCAGTTCGACGCGTGTGACAACATGACCGAACGCCTGACGGCATTGGCGGTGCTGGTCAACTCGCCGTTCGATGCCGAGAAGGCCAAGGCCCTGCAAGTGTTTGCCGAGAACTTCAAGGACAACCCCCTGGTCATGGACCAATGGTTCAGCGTCCAGGCCGGGAGCGTGTTGCCGGGCGGGCTTGCACGGGTCAAGGCCCTGATGCAGCACCCGGCGTTCAATATCAAGAACCCGAACAAGGTACGCGCGCTGGTCGGCGCCTTTGCCGGGCAGAACCTGATCAACTTCCATGCAGCCGATGGCTCGGGCTATCGCTTCCTGGCGGACCTGGTGATCGAGCTGAATGCCTTCAACCCGCAGATCGCCTCGCGGCAGTTGGCGCCACTGACCCGCTGGCGCAAATACGACAGCGCCCGTCAGGCGCTGATGAAGGCTGAGCTGGAGCGCATCCGTGGTTCGGGCGAGCTGTCCAGCGATGTGTTCGAGGTGGTCAGCAAAAGCCTCGCATGACGGCCGACTCACCACTGGCCGCCTACCAGCGGGCCCTGGCCGATGGTTTTGTGGCAGACGACGCGCAACGCCGGGCGGTCGAGGCGTTGCAGGCCTGCCATGGGGCATTGCACCAGGGCGCCGACGCACCGGTCACCGGCGTTTATCTGTGGGGGCCGGTGGGGCGGGGCAAGACCTGGCTGATGGATCAGTTCCACCAGAGCCTGCGGGTGCCCGCGCGGCGCCAGCACTTCCATCACTTCATGGGCTGGGTCCATCAACGTCTGTTCCAGTTGACCGGCACCCCGGACCCTTTGCAGGCCCTGGCCCGCGAGTTGGCCGGGGACGTGCGGGTGCTGTGTTTCGACGAACTGTTCGTCAATGACATTGGTGACGCGATCATCCTCGGGCGCCTGTTCCAGGTGATGTTCGACGAAGGGGTGGTAATGGTCTGCACCTCCAACCAGCCACCCGGGCAGTTGTACGCCGACGGTTTCAACCGCGAACGCTTCATGCCGGCTATCGAGGCGATTGAGGCCCATATGCAGGTGGTGGCGGTAGACGGCAGTGAGGATCACCGCTTGCATCCGGGCACCGCCGAGCAGCGCTACTGGGTCGATCAACCACAAGCATTGGCCGCGGTTTTCCAGCGTTTGAGCGCTGGACAAGCCTGCAGTGAGGCGCCGGTTATGGTCGGTTCGCGGCGCATTGTTACGGTGCAGTCCAGCGAAACGGTGTTGTGGTGCCGCTACGCTGATCTGTGCGAACAACCGCTGGCGGCCATGGATTTCATGCAGCTGTGTGATCGCTATAGCGCCATATTGCTCGGCGAAGTGCCCGGGCTGAGCGCCTCGACACGTCCTGGGCGGATTGCCCGTGGTACCGAGGATGGTGCCCAGCGCGTGGAGGCGGGCGACCGCGAGCTGCCGGCGTTGTCGGTGCACGATGACAGTGTGCGCCGGTTTATCGCCCTGGTGGATGAGTGCTACGACCGCAAGGTCCCGCTGTACATCGAAGCCAGGGTGCCCTTGGCCGAGTTGTACACCGAGGGTTACCTGGAGTTTGCGTTCCGCCGCACCCTCAGTCGTTTGCAAGAAATGCAGTTGCAACGCTTTGGTCAGTAGTGGCCATTGGCCCACTGACACAATCATTTGCCTGATGGCTTTTTCCCGCGCCAAGTTGTAGTTAATCTCCTTCATCTAACCCCTACACCCCGCTTACAATCGAGCTTTTGCGGGGAGCTCATCCCTGCCGGGCAGTTATCGAGGAAGGAAATGGAAGCCGCAGAAATATTGGTGCTGCAAGCCAGCTACAGCAACTCCGTGCACGCCGAGGCCATTGGCCTGTTGCTCAACCACTATGCACAAGACCCCATGGGCGGTGGCCATGCCCTGTCCGCCGACCTGCTGCAACAATTGCCGGCGGAATTGGCCAAGCGTCCCCATGCCTTCAGCGTGCTGGCCTTTGTTGGCGGCGAGCCTGCCGGGCTTGTTAACTGTTTTGAAGGGTTTTCGACCTTTGCCTGCCGGCCGCTGGTCAACGTGCATGATGTGGTGGTCAAGGAATCGTTCCGAGGCCTGGGCCTGAGCCAGAAAATGCTGCAAAAGGTCGAGGAAATCGCCCGCCAGCGCGGTTGCTGCAAGATCACCCTGGAAGTGCTGGAAGGTAATCCAGTGGCGCAGGCGTCGTACCGCAAATTTGGCTTCGATGACTCGATCTTCGACCCTGCCCATGGCCGCATGCTGTTCTGGAGCAAGGCCCTCTAAATCCTCAGGTCGTTCCCGCGCTCCCCTTGGGAAGGTTCGACCAGGCAAAAAAAAGCGCCCCGTACAGGGCGCCAAATTGACCTTCACCACCAGAGCATAATGGTGCCGGGTATTACTCGTGCATCAGCCTTTGGGTTGCTCAGCATCCCGCGTGTGTTGGGTGGATCCGGATTCAGCACCCTTGGCGTCGGCAGCCGCCGTCTGTTCGGTGTCGCTGTGGATTTGTTTCTGGGTGAAGCTGAAATTATCGAAGTGCTCCTTCACGCGCTCAGCGCCGCCTTCGGCGAAGGCGGCAGCGGAGGTCAGGCCCAGCAGGCCAGCGAGCATCAAGGTTGAAAGTTTCATCGCAGGTATTCCCATTAAAAGTGATCGTGTCTGCACCGTCCCTGGTCAGATTTATGGGAATAGTCTGTAGGAAGCTAATTAAGTGGGGGTTAACGTCAAGCACATCCAAAGTTAACCGCAGGGGTTAACTCTGGACGGGGCGCGGGTCGTTTACTTCTGGACCACATTCCGGGGTGTGGTACTGGCTTTGGGCTTGATCAGGCTGAAGTCGATCAAGGCCTTCTGCGAACGCTGGTAGGGATCGCCGATCAGCAATGGCCGTGGCTTGAAGCTGTCGCTGACCAGGCTGCGGCTGCGGTCCAGTTCGTCGAAACTCAAGCCGGCCAGGTCGGCCCAGGTATGAATCAACTGCGAGCTGCTGTAGGGCCGTTGTATATCGCCCTGCATGTTCCAGTCGTGGGTGGCGCGCCACTTCGGCGAGGCCCAGGTCATGAAGGGGATGGTGTACATCGGGGCTGTCGGCTTGCCCTCGTTGCGGCCCAGGGTGTCATGGCCCGCCGAGTCGAACACATCCTCGCCGTGGTCGGAGAGGTACAGCAGGAAACCATTGGGGTCGGTCTTGGCGTAGTCCTTGATCAGGCTCGACACCACGAAGTCGTTGTAGCGCACTGCGTTGTCATAGCTGTTGTAGGTCGGCAGTTGGTCGTCACTGACCGCGTCCGGGACACCCTGGCGGTCGGTAAAGGTGTCGAAGCTTGGCGGGTAGCGGTACTGATAGCTCATATGGGTACCCAGCAGGTGCACCACGATCAGCTTGCGCTCGGCCTTGTCGGCCAGGGCCTTGGAGAACGGCTCCAGCACGTCGCCATCGTACTGGCGGGCGTTCTGGTTACGGTTGTTGTTGAGGTACACCTGCTCGTCGGCCTGTTCGGAGAACGTGGTGAGCATGGTGTTGCGCTTGGTCATGGTCTGCTGGTTGGTGATCCAGAAGGTCTTGTAGCCGGCCTGTTTCATCATGCTGACGATGGAAGGGGTCTTCAGATACAGATCCGGATTGTCTTCATCGGCAAAGGTCAGTACCTGTTGCAGCGCCTCGATGGTGTAGGGGCGCGGGGTGATGACGTTGTCGAACACATCCAATTGGTCACGCAGCTTGTCCAGCTCCGGCGTGGTCTTGCGCGGGTAGCCGTAGAGGCTCATGCGCTGCCGGTTGGTGGACTCGCCGATCACCAGCACCAGGGTCGACGGTTGGCCGGCCATGCTGTCCTTGAAGTTGCTCAGGGGCGGGATCTTGCTGACGTTGTCGAGCATGCCCTGCATGTTGTTCAACTGCTGGGTGTAGCGGCGATAGGCAACAATCATCTGCCACGGCACGGCAGGTTCGACTCGGGTTTCGAAGCCGTCGATGGCCCGTTCCAGGGTGTCGTTGGTGGCAATCTGCTTGACCAGCGGATAGCCGACAATCGCCAGCACAATGGCCGTCGCCGCGACCATTGCCCGGCCCCGGGGCAGGTAGACCGGGCGCACACGGGTCCAGAGGAAGACGGCCAGGGCGGTGTGGGCAATAAAGGCCAGCACGATCCACCAGGCAAAGTATTGCGTTGCATACTCGCCGGCTTCAGAGATGTTCGACTCGAACATGATGAAGATGACGCTCTGGGAAAATTCCTGCTGGTAAATAAAGAAGTAGCCCAGGCTGGCCATGGAACAGGCCCACAGCACCACACCGATCAGCGCGGCGAGTAGCCGGGCGCGACGCGGGAACAGCAGCATGGGTGCCAACCACAGCGCACTCATGAAGAACGCCTGGCGGAAACCACTGAAGCCCGAGGTGCCGGTCAGTTGGATCAGCAGTTGGGTAATACCGGAGAAATACCAGAAAAACAGGAACATCCAGCCCAGGCCGGCCCAATCAAACCCTTTTGCAGACTTCGTGCTCGCCATGCAGCGCTCCAACCCGATAATTGCCGCCGCCCATGCGCGAGGCGGCGTTCTGGCGCAGGATTATCGGGAAGGGCGGGTGAAAAGTTTGTGAGTTGGACCTGGGGTTCAGCAGGTAATGGCTTGGTTTGCCAACTGAGCCTGCAACTGCGCCCGCAGACGGATCACTTCCTGCTGCAACTGCTCGCGTTCGTCCTTCAGCTGGCGCAGTTCGTCGCGACGGACGGTGACGTAGAGGGTCTGTGGCGGGCGTGTCATCTGTGCTGTGCGCATTGCTTACCTCGCAAATAGCCGGTGTATCGCGGTGCCAGAGCGCTTGAGTCGAGGCCCTCGGCAGGAGTCTGGGGCGATTCTGATTTCTTTTTGGGCTCAAGGGAACTTTTTTATTTTTCAGGGTCGCTGTGACTTTTCAGCCAGTGATGGTGAAACGATGGCCTCTTTTTGTGATGAAACTAGTGCGATTGGCGCCGGACTAATTCTTCATTGCGCTATAAACTGTGTCACACATTTTTATTTGTAGTTGGGAGCATCAATACATGCAACTGGGGATTATCGGACTAGGCCGCATGGGCGGGAATATTGCGCGCCGCTTGATGCTCAATGGGCATACCACCGTGGTCTACGACCGCAATGAAGCATTCGTCAAAGGCTTGAGTGAAGAGGGCGCGACCGGCGTTGCCGATCTGCCTGCCCTGGTCGCTGGCCTGCAAAAGCCGCGGGCTGTCTGGGTCATGTTACCGGCGGGCGAGCCCACCGAAACCACGATCAACGACCTGAGCGAACTGATGGAACCCGGCGATGTGATCATCGACGGCGGCAACACCTTCTATAAAGATGACGTACGTCGCGGCAAGGCCCTGGCGGAAAAAGGCCTGCACTACATCGACGTCGGCACTTCCGGTGGCGTGTGGGGCCTGGAGCGCGGTTACTGCATGATGATTGGCGGCGACGCCGAGACCGTCAAGCACCTGGACCCGATCTTCGCCACCCTCGCGCCGGGCCTGGGCGATATCCCGCGCACCAAGGACCGTACCGCTACCGACGACCGCGCCGAACGTGGCTATATCCACGCCGGCCCTGCCGGTTCCGGGCACTTCGTGAAGATGATCCACAACGGCATCGAGTACGGCATGATGCAGGCGTTTGCCGAAGGCTTTGACATTCTCAAGACCAAGAACTCGGAAAACCTGCCGCCAGAACAGCGTTTTGACCTGAACGTGGCCGATATCGCTGAAGTCTGGCGTCGCGGCAGCGTTGTGTCCTCCTGGCTGCTCGACCTCACAGCCGATGCCCTGGCGACCGACCCCAAGCTCGACGGTTACTCCGGTTCCGTGGCCGACAGCGGCGAAGGGCGCTGGACCATCGAAGCGGCCATGGAGCAATCGGTACCGGTACCGGTGCTGTCCAACTCGTTGTTTGCCCGGTTCCGCTCGCGCCAGCAAAGCACTTACGGTGACAAGCTGCTGTCGGCCATGCGCTTCGGCTTTGGCGGCCATGTGGAGACTTCCAAAAAATGACGGCCACCGGCAAGAAACCCAAGGCCGAACCCGCTCCACCCACTACCTTGTTCCTGTTCGGCGCCCATGGCGACCTGGTCAAGCGCCTGCTGATGCCGGCGCTGTACAACCTCAGTCGCGATGGCTTGCTGGGTGAGGGGCTGCGAATTGTCGGGGTGGATCACAACGCTATCAGCGATGCAGACTTCGCCAAGAAACTCGAAGACTTCATCCGCACCGAAGCGGCGAGCAAGGTCAAGGGGAATGCCGAACATGCACTGGACCCACAGTTGTGGGCCCAGTTGGCCAAGGGCATCAGCTACGTGCAGGGCGATTTTCTCGATGACGGCACCTATGCCGACATTGCCAGCAAAATCGCCGATAGCGGCACGGGCAACGCGGTGTTCTACCTGGCCACCGCGCCGCGCTTCTTCAGTGAAGTGGTGCAGCGCCTGGGCCGGGCCAACCTGCTGGAGGAAAGCCCCGGGGCTTTCCGCCGCGTGGTCATCGAAAAGCCGTTCGGCTCCGACCTGGCCACCGCCGAGGCGCTCAACGCCTGTCTGCTCAAGGTCATGACTGAGAAGCAGATCTATCGCATCGACCATTACCTGGGCAAGGAAACGGTGCAGAACATTCTGATCAGCCGTTTCTCCAACGTGCTGTTCGAGGCGTTCTGGAACAACCACTACATTGACCACGTGCAGATCACCGCTGCCGAAACGGTCGGTGTGGAAACCCGGGGCAGTTTCTTCGAAAACACCGGCACCCTGCGCGATATGGTGCCCAACCACCTGTTCCAGTTGCTGGCGATGATTGCCATGGAACCGCCGGCAGCCTTTGGCGCCGATGCGGTGCGTGGCGAGAAGGCCAAGGTGATCGGGGCCGTGCGCCCCTGGTCGCTGGAGGATGCACGGGCCAACTCGGTGCGCGGCCAGTACACCGCCGGCGAGATCGGCGGCAAGGCGCTGCCGGGCTATCGGCAGGAGGCCAATGTGGCCCCGGACAGCAGCACCGAAACCTTCGTTGCGCTCAAGGTGATGATTGATAACTGGCGTTGGGTCGGCGTGCCGTTCTACCTGCGCACCGGCAAGCGCATGAGCGTGCGCGACACCGAAATCGTTATCTGCTTCAAACCAGCGCCCTATGCCCAGTTTCGCGATACCGAAGTCGACGAGGTCAAGCCGACGTACCTGAAAATCCAGATCCAGCCCAATGAAGGCATGTGGTTCGACCTGCTGGCGAAAAAGCCCGGGCCGACCCTGGACATGGCCAACATCCAGCTGGGCTTTGCCTACAAGGACTTCTTCGAGATGCAGCCTTCCACCGGCTACGAGACGCTGATCTATGATTGCCTGACCGGCGATCAGACCCTGTTCCAGCGTGCCGATAACATCGAAAACGGCTGGCGTGCGGTGCAACCGTTTCTCGATGCCTGGCAGAAGGATGATGGCATCCAGGCTTACAAGGCCGGGGAAGACGGCCCGGCGGCAGCGGATGCGTTGCTGGCCCGTGATGGCCGCGCCTGGCATAGCCTCGGATGAGTGAGGAGACGATTCACCCCATCCGTTTTTTGTTGAGTGATATGGACGGCACCTTGTTGCTGCCCGATCACAGCCTCAGCCAGCGCACCATCGCTGCCGTGCGTGCGCTGCGCGAAGCCGGGGTGTTTTTCAGCCTGGCCACCGGGCGGCCGCCGAGGGCGATGTTGCAGCAGATCGAAGCCCTGGGCGTCGATGTGCCCACGGCGGGGTTCAACGGCGGCACCCTGGTGAACCCGGACGGCAGCATTCTGGTAGCCCACCACTTGCCGGCAGAGGCAGCGTTGATCACCCTGGCACTGTTGTGCGACCAGCCGGAGGTGGAAATCTGGGTGTTTGCCGATGGTGAGTGGCTGCTGCGTGACCCCTTGGGCCCGATGGTGCCTCGGGAGCAGCATGGCCTCGGTTATGCGCCGGTCGTGGTGGAGAGTTTCGAGCCGTTCCTGGGGCGGATCGACAAGATCGTCGCCGCCAGCGCCAATGCACAGTTGCTGGTCGAGCTGGAAGCGCGCTTGCAGCCCAAGGTTGCAGGCTTGGCTCAGGTTTCGCGTTCGCAGCCGGTCTATCTCGATATCACCGCAATGAAGGCCAACAAGGGCGATGCCCTGAAAACCCTGGCTGCGCACCTTGGGGTAGCGCTGGAGCAGACGGCAGCCATCGGCGATGGTGGCAATGATCCGGCGATGTTTGAAGTGGCCGGGTTGTCGATTGCCATGGGGCAGGCAGAAGAGGTGGTCAAACGTCAGGCCAACCTGGTCACCGGCAGCAATGTCGAGGACGGTGCTGCCGAAGCCATTGAACGATTGATCCTTCACAGCCAGTAACTGACCCCGTACCAGCCCAGCACGCCCATCACCACCGTGTACGGCAGCGCCATCCACACCATGCGCCCGTAGGACAGGCGAATCAGCGGCGCAATCGCCGACGTCAACAAGAACAGGAACGCTGCCTGGCCATTGGGCGTTGCCACGCTGGGCAGGTTGGTCCCGGTATTGATCGCGATGGCCAGGGTCTCGAAATGCTCGCGGCTCATATGCCCGGACACAAACGCCTGCTTGACCTCGGTGATATAGATTGTTGCTACAAACACGTTGTCGCTGATGGCTGACAGCAGGCCGTTGGCAATAAACAGCATGCCTGGCTGCTGGTCGGCGGGCAGGGCCAGCACCCACTGGATCAGTGGGTTGAACAACTGTTGATCATGTATCACCGCGACCACGGCGAAAAACACCACCAGCAGGGCAGTAAAGGGCAGGGCGTCCTTGAAGGCGTTGCCGATGCGATGTTCTTCGGTAATCCCGGTGAAGGCGGTGATCAGTACAATTACCAGCAGGCCGATCAAGCCAACCTCGGCGATATGCAAGGCCAGCCCGGCGATCAGAATCAGTGCAGCCAGGCCTTGGACAATCAGCGCTGCGCGCTGGCGCGGGGTGCGTTCGGCGTTGTCCTCATGGGCGTAGTTGGCCAGCACCTGACGCACGTTGTCCGGCAGCAGGGTGCCATAGCCAAACCAGCGCAGCTTTTCCAGCAGCACGCAGGTCACCAGGCCCGCCGCCAGCACTGGCAACGAGACCGGGGCGATCTGTTGGAAGAACTGGCTGAAGTTCCAGCCCATTTCGTGGCCGATCAACAGATTCTGCGGTTCGCCCACCAAGGTACACACGCCACCCAGAGCAGTGCCGACGGCGCCGTGCATCAACAGGCTGCGCAGGAAGGCGCGGAACTGCTCCAGGTCGGCGTGGTGCAAGGTGGGCAGGTGATGGTCGTCGCTGTACTCGCTGTCCTGGCGTGGATCATTGCCTGAAGCCACCCGGTGATATACCGAATAGAAGCCCACGGCGGCACTGATAATCACCGCAGTAACGGTCAAGGCATCGAGAAAGGCTGACAGGAAGGCCGACAAGAAGCAGAACATCAGCCCCAGCAGCGCTTTGGACCGCACGCCCAGCAGCAGGCGCGAAAACAGGTACAGCAGCAAGTCCTTCATAAAGTAAATGCCGGCCACCATAAACATCAGCAGCAGGATCACCGGGAAGTTATGCAGCAGCTCGTCGTACAGCGCCTGAGGCGTGGTCATGCGCAATAGCAGCGCCTCGACCATCAACAGCCCTCCGGGCATCAACGGGTAGCAGTGCAGCGCCATGGCCAGGGTGAAAATGAACTCTGCCACCAGCAACCAGCCGGCCGCGACCGGACCGAAAGCCCAAAGCACCAGGGGGTTGAGGATCAGGAACGTGAGGATGCTGGCCTTGTACCAACGGGGCGAGTGCCCAAGGAAATTATGGGCGAAGGCCTGGGCCATTGATCCGGACATGGGGTGCTCCTGGGGGCGAGAAGTGCGCAAGGTGCCCGAGGCTCACTAGAAGATCAAGTGATCATGGCATGGCGGCTATATAAAAAGGGCGAGACGAAAGTTTCAGGCACGCAAACCCGTGGCGAGGATCAAACTCACTCGCCACGGGTTTAATAGTCTTAACAAGTTGCAGCCGATATAAGAGGCGACGTTATGTCGCAGTAGCTGCGTTAACTTACTTGGGCATTGCCCAGGACTGTAGCTGATAGCCTTCGCCATTGAGTTCGGCGCGGGCTTGCAGCAGCAGGGTTTCCAATTGTTTTGGATCGGAATAAGTGCTGCAAGGAATCTGTTTGCGCCCGATGCGGTTTTCGGTGCGGTCGATCACGGTCAGGCTCAGCTCGCCAGTACCGTCTTGTGGGGCCCAGGCCACGCAGTGAAAGGGTTGGAAAGCACGGTCTGCGATCAAAAGAGCTTCGTTGATACGGAGCGGGGCGTTCATGGGGTCTTCTCTCTAAGTGCCCAATCAAAAGATGTGCCGTCGGTTGGGCTTACCGTTCGGCTAGTACCTGTACTGATGCACGATGACGGGGTACGGGTCACATGCTAAAACAAGAAAATTCAACTTTTCGTGATTAACGTCATGTAAGCGGCGCTTTTGAGAGGCGTAGAAAGATTCAAATCGCCGCACTAAAGCGGGTTGATCGCCAAATGCCGTATCCCGAGAGCTTTTATCGCGAAACGATACAAGCCTAGTGTCAAGATCTTGCTAGGGTTATGAGCAGCTCACCCAAACTGTTGTTTCTAAATAACTTTAATGTTTTTGACGCCAAGGAATAGTCATGGTTGTTACACCAGCCCTGCGTCGCTTGCTTGTGGTCGATCCCTGTGACGACTGCCACCAGTTATTGCCTGGTTTGCGGGCGGCCGGATGGGCAGTGGACAGCTGTGCCCTGGATGCCTTGGGCGATCGCACCTGTGACGTCGGATTATTGCGACTCCAGGCCAAACACCTGGAGCGACCCGAGGCGGTCAAGGAGCTGATCAGTCGCAGCGGTACCGAATGGATCGCCGTGCTCAGCCCCGAGATGCTGCGCCTGCAGAACGTCGGCGACTTTGTCTGTGAATGGTTTTTTGACTTCCATACCTTGCCGTTCGATGTGGCGCGCGTCCAGGTCACCCTGGGCCGGGCCTTTGGCATGGCGCGCTTGCGGGGTAAAGGCTGCGCCTATGTGGCCGAGCCCGAACATGAACTGTTGGGTGACAGCCGGCCAATCCGCGAACTGCGCAAACTGCTGGCGAAACTGGCCCCTACCGAGTCGCCGATTCTGATCCGTGGCGACAGCGGCACCGGCAAGGAACTGGTGGCCAAGACCTTGCACCGGCAATCCCAGCGGCACGCCAAGCCATTCGTGGCGATCAATTGCGGGGCTATTCCGGAACACCTGATCCAGTCCGAACTGTTTGGCCATGAAAAAGGCGCATTCACCGGCGCCCACCAACGCAAGATCGGGCGCATCGAAGCGGCCAATGGCGGCACCCTGTTCCTCGACGAGATCGGTGACCTGCCGATGGAGTTGCAAGCCAACCTGTTGCGCTTTCTCCAGGAAAAACATATCGAGCGTGTCGGTGGCAGCCAGCCGATCCCGGTGGATGTCAGGGTGTTGGCCGCGACACACGTCGATCTGGAGGCAGCCATCGAGAAGGGCACCTTCCGCGAAGACTTGTACTACCGGCTCAATGTCCTGCAAGTGGTCACCGCGCCGCTGCGTGAGCGCCATGGCGATGTGGGGATGCTGGCCAATCATTTTTCCCGGTTCTACAGCCAGGAAACCGGGCGCCGGCCGCGCAGTTTCAGCGAGGACGCCCTGCTCGCCATGGGCAAGCATGGATGGCCGGGCAATGTGCGTGAGCTGGCCAACCGGGTGCGGCGCGGCCTAGTTCTGGCCGAAGGGCGGCAAATCGAAGCGGCCGACCTGGGATTGCAAAGCCAAAAGGCAATCGCGCTGCCCATGGCTACACTGGAAGACTACAAGCACCGCGCCGAACGCCAGGCGCTGTGCGATGTGCTGAACCGCCATAGCGACAACCTGAGTGTTGCCGCCCGGGTGCTGGGGGTTTCCCGGCCTACCTTCTACCGGTTACTGCACAAGCACCAGATCCGCTAGGGCGGGTAAAAAAAGCCCCGTCGCGACCCTTATCGCGGCGGGGCTTTTCCTTATCTCAAACTCACCATTCCCTGTAGGCGCGTTTAGAAGTAGTACGGGAATTTCAGGCTGAAGGTGAAGTCCGGTGCGTCATCTGTCATGCCGATGGCCAGGTTGGGCACGATGGTCAGGTTTTCGCTGGCGGCAATGGTCATGCCGACGTTGAAGTAGCCCGCGTTGGCGTCACTGGACACAACCGACTGCCAATCGCCACCGTCGGGTTTGAGCTTACTCTTGCGCTGGATCAGGTCAGACACCGAGAACGACATACTCATACGCTCGTTCAAGGCAAATGCCACGCCGACACCGAACTGGAAGCTGTCGCCCAGGCGTACCTTGCCGCCGACTTTTTCGTTGACCGTGGAGCTGATGTCGTCAAACGAATCTTCGAAGTTGTGGGTGTAGGAGAGCGAGCCGAACAGCACGGCTGGATCGAAGGTTTTGACCAGGGAAATCCCCGGGGTCACCGACCATACGCCATTGCCGGTTGGCAGGTTCTCCGGCACATAGAGGTTGGTGTTGGACGGCGAGCGTACCAGCTTGATACCGAACGGCTCCTTGCCGGTCGGCGCCTTGACCCGTACCGAGAGTACGGCGTCCGGCAGGGTGGGGGATTCATCGAGGAACTTGTAGGCAACCCCGAAGTTGACGTCGCCGATGGTCGGGTCGCGACTGACCGACTCCTCTGAAGTCGCCGTCCCCGCGCCACCATTGGCGCCCCCGGACTGATAGGTCGATTCGCGGTACACCACGGGGACGTTGACGTCGAACTGCCAACGGTTATCGACGTTGTAGCGGCCCGTCATGTCCAGGGTCCAGTTATCCGCCTTGATGCGATCCAGGTTGATATTGCCGAGGAAGATCGAGTCCAGTGCCAGGAAGCCATTGAGGGTCAATTGCCGGGCATCGTAGCGAGCGTAGGTAATGCCCGTCTCAAAGCTGAACTTGCCATTGCCAAAGAACCCGCTGGCCTCGTTATAGAGGTTGCTGACACTCTGTGCCGGCGCCGAATCATCCTTGAGTGCCTGCCCATAGGAACTGCCGGTTGCACCGCCGGTGCCACTGGCGGCCACCGTACTGCCGCTTTGCTTGAAATCTGCAGGTGACTTGGCCAGGCGCTTGGGCGCGGGTACTGCGGGCTGGTCTTCGACCTGGCGCACCCGTTGCTCCAGGACCGCCAGGGCTTTTTGCTGTACTTCGTAGCGTTGCTTGAGTTCCAGCAGTTCCTGTTTGAGGGTTTCTATATCGGCGTCTGGCGCTGCGTACAACAAGCTCGCGGGCAAGAGCGTACTTAAACAAACAACGGCGCGTAGCGATAACGTTCGATGCATGAAATAAGCCGTCCTTTTCTAATGCGTAAGTGTCGAGGGTCAGCGTAGTTCAATAACCGAGAGTGCGTAGACCCTTGAGTTGGTCCAGGTTGCAGTTCAGTGCCACGTTGTTTAGTCCGTTGCTACCGAGCACGACATTCAGTTGGGTCATGTTATTAACGAAGTTGCTATTGCCTTGCAGAATCGTGCCTTGCAGCACATTGCCGCCGCCGATCTGCTGCACGGCGCTGCCCTGATTATGGTTGGCCTGGATCGCCATCTGCAGGCCGCCGTTATTGGCAGAAACACTCACCTTGCCAGCGGCGCTATTACCAGAGATCGAACCGCCAGCGACCAGGACCTGGCCCGACTGCACCAGATTGGCGGGCGCCAGGCCGTTCTCACTGACATTGATCCCGACGTTGTTATAGGCCGTATTGCCATCGCCCGCGGCGCGTACGGTTTGTGTCACGCCGGCGCCGGTACCCAGCCCGGAGCCGCCGATGACCGTACCGGTCCCCGTGGGGCGGTCGCTGCCTTTGCCGGTCTCGCCGGTAGTCTGCACATAGAACTGCGGCGTGATGGTGGAGGAGTCGATCTGCATGTTGGCCTTGACGGTGCTGGTATCGCCTGCGGCGTTGGTCCAGGTGGTGCTCATCACAATACCGAAGCTGACAATCCGCCCCGGCATGACGAAGCGGCCGCGCAGTTGGGCCAGTTCAGCATCATTTATTTCAATCGGCTTGAACGCCGAGGCTGCATAAGCGGGCATTGAGGCTGCCAGGCACAGGACCGTCAGCCAACGGTAAGTGTTCATCATCTGCTCCTGGAGCTTCCTGCTCCTTATGGCGCTTCTAGAAGAAGTCGCTCTGGATGAAACCGAAGTCCATCAGCTCGGCGTCGCCCACGGGCCGGAACTCGTTCATTTTGCCCTTGGCGGTCAACGGTATCGGCGGATCGAGCAGGGCGTTGGCCTTGTCGTAGCCTTCACCCAGCACCGCAAACACGATGCCGTTCCATCCGGCGAGGAAGTCGTCCCGCGAGTAGCGTTTGTTGCCCAGTACCGGGTCGCCGATATAGATCCAGTCTTTCTCTGCCCGCTGCATCACCACAAAGTGCTTGTAGCCACGGATATCCAGGAGCACCACCACCGGAATCTTCACCGTTGTCAGGGTGTCCGCCCCGATCTTGTAGCCCCTGGCCCGCATGCCAATGCTTTCGAGGTAGCGCTTCATGTCCAGCATGGAAAAGCCCTGGGTGCGTACCAGGTCCTGGTCGGCGTTGACCAGCATGCCCTTGATGACGTGTTCTTCATCAACATCCAGCCAGTAGCCCTGGCGCAGGATGGTGGCGAGTGCTGCGGCACCGCAGCTGAAATCGGTTTTCTGTTCCACCAGGTTGGCGAACCGTCGCTCGCGGATGCTCTCGACCTTCTTGAAAATCACCGCACCGCCGGGCATGGCGGAAATCGCCATTTGCCCAGCCCAGGAAGGGCCGGTGAGGGTTAACAGCAGGCACAGGGTCGCGAGGCGCATGATCGAATGACCGGGTGGGCACGGGAATAAAAAAGGGCCTTGTTGCCAAGGCCCTCTGCGTCAGGTCAGAAGCGTACGCCGCTGCCAGCTGCGCACTGGGTGCAACCGCTGCCCAGGGACAGGGAGTTGGATTGCTGGTTGCCAGAACCCGCGGACACGTTGATTCCGATGTTGCCGGAAGCATTGTTGCCCGAGTGGTTGATGGAGGCATCGTTGTTGACGTAGGTCTTGCCCCAGTTGCCGTAGCCTTTGCCAGCCGAAGCAGTGTTGAGGAAGGTGTTGTTCAACGATTCCTGGCTGGTGACGGCCGCAGCGCCAATGTTTTTGCCATCGGAGGTTACGATTGCCAGGTTGTTTTTCTGCTGGTTGCCTTGGCCTGCGGTGACGTTGACACCCACGTTACCCGAGCTGTTGTTCGCCGAGTTGTTCAGCGAAGCATCGTTTTGCGTGCCTTTGTTGGTGAACTTGTTGTCTTTGGATGTTTGCTCGACGTCTACGATCGCGAAAACCGCCAGGGCGTCCTTGGCAGCACTGCTGGTGATGGCAGCGCTGTTGTCTTGTTGGTTACCACTGCCTGCGGCAACGTTGGCGCCCAGGTTACCGTCGCTGCTGTTCAGCGAGCGGTTGGCCGAGGCGTCGTTGTTGGTTTTGGTGTCGTCGAACTTGTTGTCTTTGCTCAGTTGAGTGTCGGTCACGACGGCTGCCACGGTGCCGCTAGGGGCAGGGGTTGGCTTCCACTTATCTTCACTAGCTTGTGCAGCAACAGCCATGAGCGCAGCCAGAGCAAAAACCAGTGGTTTGAGAGCCATTGTAGGTTTCATGGTGTATCTCCTTGCTTCTAATTAGTTGGTTAAGTGTTGGTACGGCCTAACAAACACCTATCAAGCAGTTACTTGATAGTGATACCGAGGGTGTTAGCCATGCGGTTCCCCACCCCTGCACTCTGATTCACCTGTACCACTCCACGGCTGCCGGTGAAGGCCTGGTCGCTGGTAACGACCTGGCGGCTGCCAGTGGTAGAGGAGGATCGGGAGTCTGGTAGCAGCGTCATGTTCTGTTGCGACAGGACGCTGTCATCAATGCTTTGCGGGCCTGGGTTGATGCTGATCCGCACCGCATTGATTGTCTGGTTGTTGGCCCCGGCCGACTGGTTGACGCCCAGTACACCGTTGCCATTGCTGAAAGATGAACCCTGGATCGCCGCGCTGGCATTCAGGGACGGGTCGACCTGGCCATCGAGCCGCTGCACCAGTACGTCAGTGGATTGGCCACCGACCGTAATCGCACGGCTATTGATCTGTTGTTGCTGGTTGCCGGCGGCCTGGTTGATTGAAGCAACGCCGCTGTACTGCTGGCCGGAGCTGTCGATAAGCGCGTTGTTATTGCTGTCTGCCATCGCGGCGCAGCTACCCAGCACGGCGAGCATCAGCCACGAGCGCTTCATTGCTGGCCTCCCATCAGGCTGCCGATGTTGTTCAGCGGGGCCATGCCACGCTCAATCGTCCCGCTGATCTGTCCGCCGAGGCTGCTGCCACCGCTATGGCCCGCAGCCGCGCCGGCACCCAGCCCGGAGGCGCTGCTGCCATGGGTGGTGCTCAAGCCAGGGAGGGTGCCATTGGGCAGGATGGATCGAGTGATGCTGGAACCACTGCTGACCCCTGCGAAGTCGTTGTCGCTGAGTTCGCCGTTAGTCGTCGAGCGTAGAATCTGCGCGCCAGGATTGGCATTGGCCGTAGTGGGATAAGGATCCGGTCCGAAGGAAGAACGCCCGGCCATATGGCCTTGGACGTTGCGCCCGGTAACGATGACGCCGTTTTCGGCGAGGGCGGGTACGCTCACACTGGCGCTGAGTACACAGCTGATCAGCAGGAGGCTCAGTGAGCCTTGATTGAGAGTTGCCACGGCATCATTCCTTGTTCTGTGACGCTGACCCTAAACAGCGCTGTAAGGAATAGAGCAGGAGCTGTGCCGCTTTTTATATTGACTTGTTTTTCAATGGCTTGGGGCTTCTGGCGGGGCGGGCGTAGGGCGAGGTGTATCAGGCTTGAGACGGGACGTGGGGGAATGACCGGCACCTGGCATAGGCAGACTGGGGGGAAGAGGGTGTTTCAGCAATGCAACACTATTGATGACGAACCGATGAATCCACAGCCAGAGGGGCGTTGCGCGGTGATGGGTGTTTCAAAAGTGGACAGTGCGGCGCGCACAGTTGCCCGGCAATGCACGCCGTGCTGCCTTGGCGAAGGTCAGGTCTTGGGGACTTTGCGCGGTATCGAGTTGAGGACGGTGTTGCCATCCTGGTTCTGGGTCAGGTAGACCGGCAGTACCTTGGGCAAGGACGACACCAGGTGGGTGACTTCATGGATATCGTAGATCCCGCCAATACGGATATTGCCGGTACCGGTATCGGCCAGCATCACCGGTTTGCTCAGGTAACGGTTGATCAGGGGCAGGGCATCCACCAGTGCCAGGTTGTCGAGGATCAACTTGCCGGTGCGCCAGGCCAGCGCCGGATCATGGGGGTTGAATGCCTGTAGCTGTGGTTGCGCATCGCCCCCGTGGTAACTGGCCTGCATTCCGGGAGTGAGGCTCACGCCGCTGTGGCTGGCATCGCTGCTGATCTTCACCGAACCCTCCAGCAACATGACCCGCACCTGGTCGTCGTATTTCCAGACGTTGAACTGGGTACCTGTCACTCGGATCTGCCCGGTACCGGCGCGCACCACAAACGGGTGTTCGCGGTCATGGCTGACCTTAAAGAACGCTTCACCTTTTTTCAGGGTGGCCCGGCGCTCATCTTTATAGTTGCTGTAGACCAGCTCGGTACCCAGGTTCAGTTCCACTTCGCTGCCATCGGCCAGGGTCACCTGGCGCAAGCCGCCTTCGGCGAGGTAATGCTCATAGGAACTGGGCAGCCAACCCGCTTCCCAGCCCGTGAAAGCGGCCAGGGGCAGGGCCATCAACGAGATGGCGGCAGCCACTGCATAGGTGCGCCAGCGGCTGGGTGGCGGGACCTGCACCGGGGGCGGGGAGGGCACGTTGCTGCGTGGCAAATGGTCGGCCACATCCCAGATTTCCAGCATGGCCGCATATTCGAAAGCATGCAGGGGATGCGCGTCGTGCCACTCTTCGAACGCCTGGCGTTCGGCCGCCGTGCAATCAAAAGCATGCAGGCGCATACACCAATGCGCGGCAGCATCGGTGACGGCGTCATATTCGGCTTCTGAAAGGGGCTGCTGGGTCATTGGTGCTTCCTGATTTCCTACATTCTAACCTTCCGGGCAGGGTGCCGAGAACAGCCATCATGGCGAATGAGCATCAATGTGGAACTAAATCGTCCTGCAAACACCCTAAAAATCTGGATCTGTAAGTCATTCTCTATAACGGAGTAAGAAAATGCTGAAGAAAACCCTCACTGCCATGCTTGCCACTGCCACTTTGCTCGGTGCAGGCGCCGCCCTGGCCGACAAGCCGGGAGCCGGCTGGATTACCATCGAGAAAGCCATTGAAACCGCCAAGACCAAGGCCGGTTACATTGAGGTCTACCAGGCCGAAGCAGACGACAACGGTTACTGGGAAGTAAAAGGTCGCAAGGCGGACGGTGTTGTCTATGAGGTCCGCATCGACGGTGCTTCGGGCAATGTGTTGCGTGACCAGAAAGACTGACCCCCCACCGGATCAGTTCATCGAATCCCTTCGATTGAAGGCGTCGGGTCCCACTGACGTCCCGGGCGACTGATCATGAGCGCCGCCGAGTCAACATTCGCTTGCCAGGCGGCGAACTCAGCACATAGACGGAACCGTCGAGCACCCGCTTGACGGTTTCCCATCGTGCCTTTACGGCCTTTTTCCCATTGTGTGCTAACGCTCTCCGGCACTGCCCGGCGTTTGTTAAATAGCGCTGAAGCCGCGTCGGTGGTTGACAGCCCACTTGTCGCGCGTTGTTAATCAACGAGCGAAATCCAGCAGGCTGTTGCCCCCTCCAATAACAATTCCGGAGCTTCAGATGTCAGCCACACCCACCACTGCCGTGACTACTTCAATTGGCTTCACTGAGCTTGTGACGCTGCTCAAGGATATTTTCAGCCGGCATGGCGCCTCGCCTGAGGTTGCCCGCGTATTGGCCGACAACTGCGCCCGCGCCGAGCGGGATGGGGCGCACAGCCACGGGGTGTTTCGCATACCGGGCTATGTCTCGACCCTGGACAGCGGCTGGGTCAACGGCCAGGCGGTGCCAGTGGTCGAGGATGTGGCCTCGGGTTTCGTGCGTGTGGACGCCGCCAATGGTTTTGCCCAGCCGGCCCTGGCCGCCGCGCGCCCGTTATTGGTGGCCAAGGCCCGCAGCGCCGGTATCGCGGTACTGGCGATCCGTAACTCCCATCACTTTGCCGCGTTATGGCCGGATGTCGAACCGTTTGCCGAAGAAGGTCTGGTGGCCCTCAGCGTGGTCAATAGCATGACTTGCGTGGTGCCACATGGCGCCGATCGCCCGCTGTTCGGCACCAACCCCATCGCGTTCGCCGCACCACGTGCCGATGGGCCGCCGATTGTGTTTGACCTGGCCACCAGCGCCATCGCCCATGGCGATGTGCAGATTGCCGCCCGTCAGGGTGAGCGTGTGCCGCCGGGCACCGGGGTCGACAGCCTGGGGCAGCCGACCCAGGACCCCAAGGCGATCCTTGAAGGCGGCGCGCTGTTGCCGTTTGGCGGGCACAAGGGGTCGGCGTTGTCGATGATGGTGGAGTTGCTGGCGGCGGCCCTGACCGGGGGGAATTTCTCGTTTGAATTCGACTGGTCGAACCACCCGGGCGCCAAGACTCCCTGGACCGGCCAGCTACTGATTGTGATCGACCCCAGTAAAACTGCGGGGCAGGACTTTGCCCAGCGCAGCCAGGAACTGGTGCGACAGATGCATGCGGCAGGGTTGCGGCGCTTGCCCGGCGACCGGCGTCATCGCACACGGGCCAAGGCAGAACGGGAGGGGATTATGCTCGGTGGGGGCGAACTGGCCCGGTTGCGCGAATTAGCGCGGGGCTGAAGGGCGGTGCGGGCTGACCCGCACCGACCCAGGCATCCATCAGTTGCGACGGCCCAGCAGCAAGCCAACCACCAGGCCGAAGCCGGCGGAAATGGCTACGGTCTGCCAAGGGTGGCCACCGATATAGGTTTCGGTGGCATCCACCACCGGCTTGCTGCGCTCACGCACGTTGGACACCGAATCCAGGGCTTGCTTGAGTTTGATCGCGACCTGCTCGCGCAGGGTTTCACCTTCTTCTCCCACCAGCGACGCGCTGCTCTTGAGCAGTTTGTCGGACTCTTCGATCAGGGCCTGGAGTTCGCTGAACGCCTGGTCCTTGATTTGCTCTTCGACAGCTTGGGCGGCGGTTTTACGGGCCATTGAGTAGCTCCTTGCGGGTAAGTGGGCAGTGAACAATGGAGTCTTGCAGCAGGCTAAAAGTTGCAGTTTTTTTTCGCCCGGCATCGGGCCGATGAAAAATCCGAATTCGGACCTTTCGACCTACAGTGTAAGATGTCACCTATTTGTGCAGCAGGTAAATCCACATGAGCTTCAATCTGGCCAACAAGCCCCTCGCCGAGCGCGCCGCGCTTGAAGATGAAAAGTCCCGTCTGTATGACCTGTGGCAAAGCAACCTGGGCAAGGCCAAGGGCGAGGGCGCACGGTTGTTTGGCGAGCGCGCCAAGCGCAAGGGTAAATGGGCCGAATGGGTGCGTTCCGAGCTGGACGGCATGTCACCGCCGGAATTTGCCAACATGGTGCGCAGTGAAGTCAATCGCCTGATGGCCGCCAAGTAAGCACGGGCTGATCGGTGCCTACAGGGGTTGTTTCAACCATTCTTCGCGGGTGATTTCCCAGATGTCCTTGGGGAACGCCCCCTCCACGAACTGCCCTTCTTCCGTGCGGATCAAGCGCATCCCGGTTTTTTCGGAAAGCCTGCGTGAGCCCAGGTTCGGCGCTGCCTTGGGCACCCGCAGCACGGGGCGCCCAAGCACCGTGAACCAATACGCGGTCACTGCCGCGCTGGCTTCGCTCATCAGTCCCTGGCCCTGCCATTGCGGCGCGAGCCAGAAGCCCCGGTTGTTGTCCAGCTCATCCATCAGGCTCACATTGCCGATCAACTGCCCGGGGGCCTCGCGCAGGCGGATCGACCAATGCCACTCGCGGCCCTGGGCCATGGCAGGCAAGACCACCTGTTCCAGGTAACTGCGCGCACCATCGGCCGGGTAGGGCCAGGGCACCAGGGCATTGAGGTAGCGCACCACTTCCCAGTGGGGGAACTGCTGCTGTATGCCCTCGGCGTCGTCCAGGGTCAGCGGTTGCAGGATCAGGCGTTCGGTGTACAGGGTGGGCAAGGTGTCCATGCTATTTACCAGGTCACGGTGTTGGGCAGGTCCAGGGTGCCACGATCGACAAAGCGCATCGTGCCAAACAACCCGCCCGCCAGCTTGCCGCGCAATACATAGGGCAGGTTGTTCAAACCCTGGGTCTGGCTCAGGCCCAGGGTCTGACGCAACACCGAAAACGCTGAAACGCTGACCGGGACGGTCAGAACGGTCTCGGAAAAGCGCGGGATGGATCCCTGTTGATCACTCACCCCAGCCGCCAGCGGCCGGCCATTGACCTCCAGGTCCAGCGCTACGCCGTTGTAGTCGATCGCGGTTTCGTTGGGGTTCTGCACCCGCAACTTGACCGCGAAGCGCACTTCCAGATCCTGGCTTTGCAGCGGCTCGATTCCCACCACATTGATATGCAGCGGGTCGCGGTTGGGGAACAAAGCGCAGGCGCTCAGGCTGAGCAATATCAGAGACAGGGTCAGGCCGATCAATCTGCGCATAAGGGTTCCTATTTCGTGGGTTCCGGATCCTGCATGACCTTGAGGGTAGAGGCTTCCGGGTCAAATTCATCTTCTTCCAGCTCTATGAACTCTTCAGGCAGGAAAATGTTCAGCAGGATCGCACAGAACGCACCGACGGTAATCGGCGACTCGAAGATGTTGTGCAAGGCCTTGGGCAGCTCGCGCAGCACTTCCGGTACTGCCGCCACGCCCAGGCCCATCCCCAGGGAAATCGCCACGATCAGCACATTGCGCCGATGCAGGCCGGCTTCGGCAAGGATCTTGATCCCGGCCACCGCCACCGTGCCGAACATGATCAGGGTCGCGCCACCCAGCACCGGCTTGGGCATCAATTGCAGCACCGCGCCAATCATCGGAAACAGACCCAGCAATACCAGCAGCCCGGCAATGAAATACGCCACATAGCGGCTGGCCACGCCGGTCAACTGGATCACCCCGTTGTTCTGGGCGAAGGTCACCATCGGCAGGCTATTGAAAGTGGCGGCCATTACCGAGTTCAGGCCATCGGCCAGCAGGCCGGACTTGATGCGCTTGATATACAGCGGGCCCTTGACCGGTTGCTGGGAAATCATCGAGTTGGCGGTCAGGTCGCCGGCTGCTTCCAGGGGGGAAATCAGGAAGATCACCGCCACCGGAATAAACGCCACCCAGTCGAACGAGAACCCGTACTTGAATGGCACTGGTACGCTGACCAGCGGCACCTGGGGCAACGCCGCCAGATCGACACGCCCCAGCCACCAGGCCACCACAAAACCCAGGGTCAGGCCGATGACAATCGAGCCCAAACGCAGGAACGGGTTATTGAAGCGGTTAAGTACCACGATAGTCAGCAACACCAGGGCCGCCAGCCCCATATTGCCGGCCGCGCCCAGGTCTGCCGCGCCATAGCCGCCGGCCATGTCGGTCACGGCGACCTTGATCAGCGATAGCCCCATCAAGGTGATGATGGTGCCGGTGACCACCGGCGTGATCAGCTTGCGCAACTTGCCGATGAACTGGCTGAGCACCACTTCGATAAATGCGGCAAAAAAGCAGATGCCAAAGATCGTCGAGAGAATTTCATCGGTACCGCCGCCCCGGGCCTTGACCATGAAGCCGGCACTGAGGATCACGCTGATAAACGAGAAGCTCGTGCCTTGCAGGCACAGCAAGCCCGAACCCACGGGGCCGAAGCGCCGCGCCTGGACAAACGTGCCCAGGCCGGAGACGAACAGCGCCATGCTGACCAGGTAGGGCACTTCGCTTTCCAGGCCCAGCACACCACCGACGATCAGGGTCGGGGTAATGATCCCGACGAAGCTGGCGAGCACGTGCTGCAGGGCGGCAAATACCGCAGCGGTGAAGTGCGGGCGGTCTTCCAGACCGTAGATCAGGTCCGATTTATAACGGGGGCGGGGGGCTTGAGCGTCAGACAAGATACGTGCTCGGGTCAGAAAATGGACGCGCAGGATGCCAGAAAGCGTCCACTGTCAAAAGTGTGAAAAAATATTTCTCCAAGCCCCGCAAAAAAACCTCAAGTCTGCCGATACCTCCTATAGGCCCACACAACCTTTATAACAGTGGCGCCGAACCGTTATCTCCGCGCGTTGACGCTGAGTGACCGTGTCGCGGCAAGGACGCTCGCAGCCATCCCTTCTTGAGAGCTTTCCTATGTCCCTCCGTAATTTGAATATCGCACCTCGGGCGTTTCTCGGTTTTGCGTTTATTGCGTTGCTTGTGATTGTTCTGGGGGTGTTTGCCGTCAACCGTATGACGCTGATTCGCCAGGCCGCGCTGGATATGGGGGCTAACCAACTGCCGAGTGTCGGTTACCTGGCCAATATGACCGAGAACGTGTTGCGCCTGCGCATTCTGTCGTTTCGGGTCCTGGTCAATCGCGAACCGGTCGCCCTGCAGGAGGCCCAGGTGCGCATCGGGGTGCTGGTCGACAAGGCGCGCCAGGCCCAGGCGGGTTATGCCGCGCTGCCGGCCGGCGCTGAAGAAGCCGCGCTGTACAAGACTTTTGCCGCCACGCTGGACAACTACCTCAAGGCCCAGGCTGAAATGCTGACGCTGTCCCAGCAGAACAAAGTCGAGGAGATGCGGGCCCTGATCAATAGCCGGATCAAAGACGGTACGGATCAGATGGGCGAGCAACTCAATAAGCTGATTGCGATCAACGCCGCCAATGCCAAACAGGCCGGAGAAGACGCCGGGCGCAGCTACAGCGATGCCATCAGCGGAATTGTCGCGGTGTCGGTGGTGGCGGCGCTGATGACCGTATTGCTTGCCTGGTTGTTGACCCGCAGCATCGTCACACCGCTGCGCAAGGCGGTGGCCGCCGCCGAAACCATCTCCAGCGGCGACCTGAGCAAGGTCATTGCGGACGACGGCCAGGATGAGCCGGCGCGCCTGATCGGTGCCCTGGCTACCATGCAGAACAACCTGCGCCAGACCATCCAGCATATTGCCGGTTCAGCCACTCAACTGGCGTCGGCGGCCGAAGAGCTGAGCGCGGTGACCGAGGAAGCCTCCAAGGGCTTGCAGCAGCAAAACAATGAAATCGACCAGGCCGCCACTGCCGTCAATGAAATGACCGCGGCCGTGGAAGAAGTCGCGCGCAATGCGGTGTCCACCTCCGAAGCGTCGACCCAGTCGAACCAGGCCGCGCGGGAAGGGCGCGATCGTGTGGTGGAAACCGTGGGCGCGATCCAGACCATGACCCAGGACGTGCAGGATACTTCGGTGCTGATCGAAGGCCTGGCGACCCAGGGCCGGGATATCGGCAAGGTGCTGGACGTGATCCGCGCGATTGCCGAGCAGACCAACTTACTGGCCCTCAATGCCGCCATCGAAGCCGCACGTGCTGGTGAGGCCGGGCGCGGGTTTGCCGTGGTGGCCGACGAAGTGCGTGCCCTGGCCCATCGTACCCAGCAGTCGACCCAGGAGATCGAGAAAATGGTGGCCGGGATCCAGAACGGCACGGGGGAAGCGGTGCAGTCCATGCAGCAGAGCAACCAGCGCACCCAAAGCACCCTGGAAATGGCCCGCGCCGCAGGCGTGGCACTGGAGCAGATCACCCAGTCCATCAGCCTGATCAACGAGCGCAACCTGGTGATTGCCAGCGCGTCCGAAGAGCAGGCCCAAGTGTCCCGCGAAGTGGACCGCAACCTGGTGAATATCCGCGACCTGGCGACGCAGTCGGCGGCCGGAGCCAACCAGACCAGCGCCGCCAGTCATGAACTGTCGCGCCTGGCGGTGGATTTGAATGCGATGGTGGCGCGGTTTGTGATCTAAGCAGGGAGGACTTGGGTGGCTGGCATACCGCTATCGCAGGCAAGCCAGCTCCCACATTTGATTGATGGTGTGGCCCAGACTTCTGCCCCGCCGAACATCCCTGTGGGAGCGGGCTTGCCCGCGATAGCGGTGGTCCAGTCACTGTTTTCGGTGGCCGACACACGGACATTGGATCGGGCTGTCAGGCTCCCACATTTGATTGATGGTGTGGCCCAGACTTCTGCCCCGCCGAACATCCCTGTGGGAGCGGGCTTGCCCGCGATAGCGGTGGTCCGGTCACTGTTTTCGGTGGCCGACACACGGGCGTTGGGTCGGGCTGTCAGGCTTTCCATACGCTGGAATTGACCAGGTTTTTCGGCCGCTCGCCCGCCAACGCCGCCAGCAGATTATCCACCGCACACCGCGCCATCGCTTCACGGGTCTCGTGGGTGGCCGAGCCGATATGCGGGGTCGCCACCACGTTGTTCAAACGCAGCAATGGCGAGTCGTGGTTCAACGGCTCACGCTCAAACACATCCAGCCCCGCCGCGCGGATCGTGCGCTGTTGCAGGGCTTCGATCAGTGCCGCCTCATCCACTACCTTGCCCCGGGAGATATTGATGAAAATCGTCTCCGGGCCCATCTGGGCGAATTCCTTGGCGCCAATCAACCCCTGAGTCTGTGCAGTCAACGGCAACGTCAGGCAAACAAAGTCAGCGTGTTGCAGCAACTCCGGCAAGCTGCAGTACCGCGCGCCGAAACGCTGCTCCACCAAAGGTTTGGGCGAATGGCTGTGGTAAATCACCGGCATGCCAAAGCCAAAGTGCCCACGCTGGGCCAGGGCTTCACCAATGCGCCCCATGCCAATGATGCCCAGGGTCTTGCCGTGCACATCGCTGCCAAAGTGCAGGGGGCCGATGTTCTGGTTCCAGTTGCCGGCGCGCACCATATTGGCCAGCTCCACCACGCGTCGGGCGGTGGCGAGGATCAGTGCAAAGCCGGTATCGGCCGTGGTTTCGGTGAGTACATCCGGGGTGTTGCTGAGCAAAATGCCGCGTTGGGTCAGGTAGTCGATGTCGTAGTTATCGACGCCCACCGAAACACTGGCCACGGCTTCCAGGCGCGGCGCCAGGTCCAGCAGTTGCGCATCCAGGCGCAAGCTGGCCCCCAGCAGGCCGTGGGCAATGGGCAGTGCCTCACGCAGTTGCGCCAGGCCCGCGGGGTCGAGGGATTCGATCAAGGTCACCTGGGCCGCTTCATGCAAACGGGCCATCAACGGTGCGGACAGTTTCTTGTACAGCACGACATGCTTTTTCATCAGGTTCTTACCTTCAAATCCAGGGAGTGCAACGGTGCTGCCGGGGACGGCTCCCGGGCACCGGTCTTGAGGAAAATCGTCAGCACCACCGACAGCAGCAACGCGCCGCTCATCAGCAGGTACGACGCACCGGGCGAGCCGGTGCTGCTATTGAGATAGCCCACCAGGTAGGAGCCGCCAAACGAACCGAGGGCGCCCATGCTGTTGATCAAGGCCATGGCGCCGCCGGCGACGTTGGCCGGGAGAATTTCCGGGACGATGGCAAAAAACGGCCCGTAGGGCGCATACATGCAGGCGCCGGCAATCACCAGCAGGGTGTAGGACCACCAGAAATGCTCGGCCCCCAACAAGTAGGAACCATAAAACGCCACGGAGGCGATCAGCAGCGGTGGCCATACAAAGCGCTTACGCTTTTGCAGCTTGTCCGAGCCCCAGGACACCACCAGCATGCCGATCACCGCCGCCAGGTAGGGCAGCGCCGACAACCAGCCGGCTTCGACCATGTCCATTTTCAGGCCGGCCTTGAGGATCGACGGCAGCCACAGCACAAAGCCGTAGACGCCGATGCTCCAGCAAAAGAATTGCAGCGCGAGGATGATCACCTTGGGCGAACGGAAGGCTTCGGCATAGTTCTTCACAGCCTTGAGCCCGACCTGTTCGGCGGCCAGGGCGGTTTCCAGGTCGTGTTTCTCGCCAGCGCTCAGCCACTTGGCATCGGCTGGGCGCTCATCGGCCAGGCGCCACCAGATAAAGGCCCAGAACACCGCCGGCAGGCCTTCGATGATAAACATCCAGCGCCAGCTGTAATGCTGTACCAGGTAGCCGGATACCACCGACATCCACAGCATGGTCACCGGGTTGCCGAGGATCAGGAAGGTGTTGGCCCGCGAGCGTTCGGCACGGGTAAACCAGTGGCACAGGTACACCAGCATCGCCGGCATCACGGCGGCCTCGACCACCCCGAGCATAAAGCGGATGGCGATCAACATATAGGCGTTGGACACCACCCCGGTGAGGGTCGCCAGGCCGCCCCAGAGGATCAGGCTGACGAAAATCAGTTTCTTCACGCTACGCCGCTGGGCATAGATCGCCCCCGGTACCTGGAAGAAAAAGTAGCCGAGGAAGAACAGCGCACCGAGCAGCGAGGACATGCCCGGGGTGATCATCAGGTCTTCGGCCATCCCGGAGGCGGCGGCGAAGCCGTAGTTGGCACGGTCCAGGTACGCCAGGCTGTAGGTGATAAACACGATGGGCATGATGTACCACCAACGGCGGGTGGCGAGTTTCAGGTTGTTCATGGGGTTGCTCCTGAGCTTGTTGTAGTTGTGGCAACAGGTAACGGTTGTCGGTCCGGATCAGCCGGCTTTTTGCCAGGCGGGCAGGTCGGCGCGCAGGGGCAGGCCTTCCATATCGCCGCGACTCTGTACTGCGCGGCTGCCGATCCAGTTGGCGCGCTGTACCGCCTGGGCCAGGCTGAGGTTTTCCAGGAGGGCGCTGATCAGGCCCACGGCAAAGCCGTCGCCGGCTCCCACCGTATCCACCACCTTGGCCACCGGCACGGCGGCGACAAAGCCCTGGTCCAACTGGCTGCGGTAGTAGGCACCGTGGGCGCCGAGCTTGATGGCTACGGCTTCCACGCCCAGGTCGAGGTAGAAGGCGGCAATATCCCCGGGATCTTCGAAACCGGTCAGCAGCCGACCTTCGCTCAGGCCCGGCAATACCCAATGCGCCAGGCCGGCCAGGGCGTTGACTTCGCGGATCATTTTTTGCTCGCTGGGCCATAGCGAAGGGCGCAGGTTCGGGTCAAAGGACACACTGCGGCCGGCCGCGCGCATCTGACTCATCAACTCGCGCGACAGTTCGGCGGTGGCGTCCGACAGCGCCGGCGGAATCCCGGTGGCGTGCAGATGGCGCGCCGTTAGCAATTCTGGAGTGATTGCGGCGCTGGACAAGTGACTGGCCGCCGAGCCACGCCGGAAATACTCGACCTGGGGATCGTCGCCGCTCTCTTCCCGGGACTTGAGCTGAAAGCCGGTGGGGTGCGCGGGATCCACCGCCACATGCCGGCAATCCAGGCCTTCATGCTCCAGGGCCGCGACCACAAACCGCCCCAATGAGTCATGACCGACCCGGCTCAGCCAGGCGACGTTGAAGCCCAGGCGTGACAACCCGATCGCCACGTTACTGTCGGCCCCGGCGATGCGCTTTTCGAAGTGGCCGACCTGGGCCAGGTCGCCGGTTTGCTCGGCGACAAACATCGCCATGGTTTCGCCGAACGAGAGGATATCGATCTCAGACATGGGCATTCTCCACACGCGGTTGGCCAAGGTGGGCGAGGGCGGCGACCTGCTCGGCGGTGACCGCCACCAAGTCGTCGCCTTGCAGCGGGAATTCCACCGCGCGGCTGATACCTTGGGGCATCAGCTGCAGCAATTGTTCCCATAGATGCAGGTCGGCGCTGCCGGGCGGCAGGGCTACCAACTTGCCGTCGGCGCGGCGGGCCACGGCCTTGCAATGCAGGTAATCCACATGCCGGCCCAGCAAGCGTGCGGCGGTACGTGCGGACTGGTCTTGCCAGTGCCAGTTGCCGATATCGAAGGTCATTTTCACCGGCACCGCCAGGCGCTCGGCTTCATCGAAGAAGCGTTGCATCGGCTCGATGCGCCCGCCGTGCAGGGTCTGGTCGTTCTCCACCAGCAAGCGCACCGGGTGGCGGTTGAGCAGGGCGCTGAGGCTGTGCAGGTCGTTGGTGTCGGTGAAGTAACCCAGCGAAACCTTCAACCAGCGCGCACCGAACGCCTGGGCCCGGTCGAGGGTGGCGGCCAGCTCCGAATTGGCTTGGGCACGCCCGGCGACCCACAGCTCCAGGGGCGACGAAAACACACACTCCAGATCCTGCGCGGCGGCGGCCTGGGCCAGTTCGCCGGGTTGTTCGCTGGTCAGCAGTTCTTCACGCCATTCAATACGCCTGGCCCCGGCAGCGGCCAGCAGCTCGACGAAACTCAACTGGCCGCGCTGGCGAACCAGGTCGGCGCCGTAGCTGGAAAGGCTGATGGAAACGGGATATCTATGCATTTTTATTGATCTCTGAAACCGGTTTCATTTGTAGATAAAAAAATGCCCGTGCAGGCGGTTATGCCTACACGGGTTGGGTTGAGCCTCGCACGATCAGTTGCGGGGAAAAATCCAGGGAACGGGTCGCCGAGGTATCGCCGCGCAACCGCTTGAGCAAGCACTCAAAAGCGCTGGCGCCAATGGCTTCGGTCGGCTGGGCCAGGGCGGTGATGCCGCTGCCTACCAGTGGGTACCACTCCAGGTCATCCAGAGCGATCAAGCCAACGTCCTCGAACAATCGGCAACCCAACTCGCGCAGGGCTTTGCTACAGGCCAGCGCGGCAATGCCGTTGGCACAGAACAAGGCTTTAGGCCCGGCTTGGCCTGCGCCCAGAAACGTCTGCAAACGCTGGGGCAGGTCGAGGTCTATCTCCAGTACAGCGCCGTGCATTTTTTTGCGACGGCTGATCTGGGCCTGGAAACTGTCCATGCGCTCAATCCGCGAGCTGGTGCCATCGGCGGCCTCGCTGATCAGCAAAATATCCCGATAGCCCTGTTGCTCCAGGTGATCCAGGGCCATGCCCACGGCCAGTGGGTTATCCAGGCCCACCAGGTCGCTGTGCAGCGCCTCGACCTTACGGTCCACCAGCACCAGGGGCATTTCCCGTTGCAGCTCGAGTAACTGGTCGCGGTGATGGCCCAGGGTATTCACGATCAGGCCTTCGATGTTATAGGCGCGCAACGCCGCCAGGTGCTGGCGCTCCTGCTCGTCATCGCGGTCGGTGTTGCACACCACCAGGCTATAGCCGTGCTGTCGGCAGGCGGTTTCCACGCCATGCATCACGGCAATCGAATAGGGGTTGCGGATATCCGCTACCAGCATGCCGATCAGGCGCGTGCGTCCACGTTTCAGGCCACGGGCCATCTGGTTGGGGCGGTAGCCCAGGTCATCAATAGCCTGTTCGATACGTTGGGCGATGGCGTCGGACAGCAGGGCGCGGTCGTCGCCGATAAAGCGCGACACGCTGGCCTTGGATACGCCGGCGCGCTGGGCTACATCAAGCATGGTCACGCGGCTGCGCTGGGCGGCGGAGAATGAAGTCACGGCGGGGCCTTTCTTATTAGTGTGAGGTGGCAGTGCGCTGGGCATTGAAACCGGTTTCAGAAAACACCAGTCAGCCAGTCTCGTCAAGAAAATATTTGTTGGGATCGGTATGAAGTCAGGCCGCTCAAACCGACGAGCGGGGAGCGCACCTGTTAGTTCTGACAGTATCCGCAGCACCACAGGAGGTGTTCAATTGCCCCAACAGAGCCGCAAGCGCCGTGATCAGGTGATGCATAGGCGTGTAGAGGGAGGTTTGGATGAGCACCCACAATGCTGGCCAATCGAGCGCGAATGGCCCCCAAGGCCCAGGAGGCAGCCTGGCGATTGACGCGCCCATCGTCGTCGACGCGCTGCCTGATGGGTTGGTGCCGGTGCAATTTTACTTCTCTGATCTACAGCTTTTGATTCCCACTCCCTGGGCGTTTCTACCGGGTCCGGGCAGAGACCAATATGTGGTGTTCGAGTGGAGCGTCCGCGGTGCCCGCCCGGTCGACACGCCACCGGTGTTGCTGCCTAACCCGATGACGGCCGCCGACTTTCCCTACCCGATGCAGATACCCCAGGCATTTTTGCTGAACAGTGCAATTATTGATCTGACGTTTCGCATCCATAACGGCACGCCGAACAGCCCCAGCGTCGATAGCTCTGAGGTTGTGACGATCAGGATCGACCGCGATGCGCCCGGTGGCGGCGCGTTGCTGCCACCGGCCATTTTTCCCATTGATCCGATTACCGAGGCCTACCTGGTCGCCAACCCCCTGGTGCCCATGGAAATCCCGCAGGGATATTTGGGGCGTGAGGTGGGTGATCAGGTGCCGATGTATTTTTCAGACATGAATATCTTGCCAACCGGCGCGCCGACCCTGGTTTCTGCACCGTTGGCCAGCGCCACCGGCCGCATATTCGTGGACGTGCCCAGCGAGGTGTTCCGTCGTTTTCCGGGGGCGCTCTGGATCTTCTGCTTCTATCGCCTGCAAGACCGTGCCGGCAACATCAATCCGATGTTTTCACTGGTGGCGCAAGTCAGGCTGCAAACCGACCTTCCGCCCTCCAACTACCCTCGGCCCCGTTTCCCGCAATCGGAGTTGCATCCTAACGGCTACTTGACCTGCAGCACCCAGCCTCCGATCTGGTTCGGTGTCGAGGTGTTCATAGCCCCTCACGCGGACATCCGTTCTGGTGATCTGATTACGCTGCGGTTCCAGGGGTACGGGCTGTACCCGGATGTCAATCCAGACCCCAATATCGTGGAAACCCTCACGCATTACTGGGATGAGGTCAGCGATGCGTCCGGCTATGCCTTCTGGATACTCGATGTCGAGCGCTTGATTCGGCCCCTGAAAAAAAACGCCGGAGGAGAAGCTCATTACACGGTGTCCAGGGGAGGCGTGATCATTGGCCGGTCTGCTTCTAGGTATGTGCCGTTCGATCGGGTAGTGAATACCTCGCCCCCCCCCGCCAAACCCCATCTACTGCTGGATTGACGGCAATGGCCCAGAACCCTGATTGCGAGTGCTTTGCGTCATGAGTGTTGGAACACCGCGTACGTTTCACTGAACTTCTGACGGGTAAATCCAAAGTTGGTTTGTTTGGCCGCATGTCATACGGCTGGGAAGAGTGTTGCTGCGATTTCAGTCACCTGGCAGTCACTCAAGCAGCGGGGCGATGGCCGTCCGGCCACTTCATGAGTGTTTGTGCGATGCCTACATTAAGTACTAAGGAGAGACTGATATGAGCAGCACCCCTGACGTCACCATTACATCCGAACCTTTGGTTATTGATGCGCCCACGATTGCCGAGGCACTGGATAATGCAACGGGTCTTATTCCAGCGTCCGTTGCTCGTGCGGGTATCACCGTGGAGTGTCGAACCGGGCGGATCTCGGTACCGACCGACTGGCTGGGTATTCAAATTCGCACAACCACCGATCCGGTGCCCACTTGGCGACCCTTTCTGGAGCCATTCCAGATCAACTTGGACCCCGTGCCTGCAATCATCGATAGATACATTCCGGCGCCGTCTCCCGAGTTTGAGTTCCCGCATGGCTTTTATGAGATCAAAGTCGTGCAATACCGCAATTCCAATGGCGCACCAGGTGCTGCGCGGGACGAGTCCAACCCTGCCGCGTTTCGCGTCGATCTGATTGCGCCCTACGCTGTAGCGTCGTCACGTGAACAACCCACCGTTCCGATGCTGGCTAATGCGCCAGCGGGGACCATTATCGACAATGCGTTCCTGATAAATCATGGCGGCGTGGAGATTGTTATCCCCCGCAACACCTTCAGTCCCCAGCCTGGGCGATTCGAAGCGGGGGACATAGCTAACGTTTACTTCAGCCCGGTAATGGACCCACGACCAGAGTATCTGGTGAGCGGCCCAGGTGTGCCTCTGCTACCACCACCCGACAACAGCACCTTCTTCCTGCCCGCCAGCCAGATCATCTTGAGTGGGCTTTATTATTTTTTCTACACCATGGTTGACCGGGCAGGGAATATCAGTCGCCCATCGTTCAATGAGTTTCGCACGGTCTCGTTACTGACCGACCCCGTACTATTGGAGCCATTCCTACCGCTTGCACCGTCCCCACGTGACGGTAGCACTGATGATTTGCTCAGCATTGCGGACTTTGTGCTGGGCATTAATCTCCATATCGAACAGTATCTTAATTTCGCTACAGGACTGGACAAGTTCGAGACGCAATGGGAAAGCCAGCCCTTTGGCCCGCAAACCACTGAACTCACGGGCTTCCCGGTAGTTTTCAGTAATATGAATGATGCGATCAAGGCCGCCTATACCGCGACGCTAGGTCCTCAGGCGGTAAGCGTGCGTTACCGGACTGATCGCAACGGTGTGTTCTTCCTCTCACCCGCTAAAAACGTCCGGCTCGACTTGTCGGTAGAGGGGCCTGTACTGCCGGGCACACTGGAACCAGGCGATATGAACCCTGGGCTGAACCCGGCACAAGTGTTTGGCGAGGACTCACAGGAGTTGAATACCCTGCGCATTGGCGATGCGGACCGACCTGTGACTATTGTGATTCGACTCTGGACCATTGCGGCACTGCCTCACCCAGGCAATCAGTTTTACTTGTATTGGGGCGCCTCCAAAGAGCGTGTCGGGCCTTTCCCTTTAAGCACTACGGTTCCTGGCGAGGACGCGAGGTTTATCATTCCCTGGGCGGTGGTTGCCCGCCACGGGAACAATCTGCAGCCTGTCAGCTATTCTGTCATTGGCCCCGGCACTATCAATGAGAACCCGTCGCCCCTTACCACGGTCAATGTGATCGATGCCGTGACGGTGGAACTGGCGCCGGCAAGGTATGAGAATCTCATAGCTGGCGAATGGACCTGTCAGTCGCTGGTACAACGGATGCCTGGCTCGCCGCCGGTCCTGGCTGCCATGCTTTTCATTCCGGGCGATGTCAGGCTGGTAGTGGGCAATACTGTGGAGGTTACGGTCACTATCACCAACCAGTACCCACAGCTCCCACCGGGCCCCTTTGTAGAGCCTATTACAACTGCGCCCTTGACCGCTGCCGATGTGGCCAACGGTTTTTATGTCGATATCATTTACCGTCCATTCCTGGCTCAAGCGCCGTTCGGCCCTTGCGAGGTCACCTACACCACGAACGTGGCGGGTGGAGGCATCGGTCGCGGGCGGTTGGCCGAAGTATTCACGATATTCTCCAACCCTGACTCTTTCTGTGATGGCATATCTGCTTAACCTACGAATCAACGCCTCCACGTCTACAAACTGCTGAAAGCACAAAAGGGAAGCATGGCTTCCCTTTTGTGCATCTGGTAGCAATGGACTACGGCTTGTGGACGGATCAGTTTGCCAGTTGTGCAGTTTTCCATGCCACTGCGGTGCCTATACCTAAGCTTTGCTCGGATTAGTCCTACAGTCATCAGTACGTTCACTACGTAACCTCTGCGCCTTACAGGTGAGGCTTCATTCCGCGGGAACGAGCCAAGCCGTTTTTACAGGCGCTACCCAGAGAGTGAACCCCCGATGTCATTACCTACCAGATTCGAGCTCAAGCCCTTGAGCAAGATGATGCATGTTCCAGCCATTAGCGTGCTTCTGCTTGCAGCGATGCACACCAGCGTCCAAGCGGATCAACTGATCGGTGAGTCAAGGACCATTGGCCCCCATGAGATGAAAAATGATTGGCAGTTGGATCATAAGTCCGAGCTGACCGTCAACGGTGCTCGCGCCGGAAATATCCTGGCCAACGACTCGACGTTGAATGTCAATACTGGCAGCCGGATCGAAGATATCCGTGCGACGCAGGGCTCCACCGTCAACGTTGACGGCGCCACTGTTGAATCCAACCACTCGATATGGGGGGCGGTGCGCCTGGATGACAGTGCGGCCATCATTCGCAACAGTGCCATCATCAGCCACACAACTTTCGGTTTGCAGGCGTACCAGAGTTTCAATTCCGACAAGGGCGGCATTGCCCAGGTGTTCAACAGCATCATCCGGGGGGAAAAGAGCGGGGCAATAGCCACGGGCAATGCTGAGTTGCACTTCAATCAGAACACTGTGGTCGAAGGCACCGGCGCCGATAGTGATGGCGTGTGGCTCGACGGTGCAACCGCGACTGCCAGCCAAAGCAGCATCATCGGCGGCAAGAATGGCGTGTTGTTTACCAACGAAGCTGGCAGCAGCGATGCCGGCAAACTGGTGCTGGATAACTCCAGCGTCGAAGGGCGCAACGGCTCGGCCATTGTCGTGGAAGGTCACCCTGGCGAGGAGATGGAAGTTGAAATCGACGTGCGCAACGGCTCAACCCTGACCGGTGGCAATGGCGTGCTGCTGGAAGTCAACGGCGGTGCCCAGGCGAGCATGAATGTCGATAGCAGCCGGTTGAAAGGCGACGTCATTGTCGAAGATGGCAGCACGGCACATTTGAACCTGGAAAACAGCTCCGGGCTCAAAGGCCAGCTGCAGAATGTCACCAGCTTGAACGTAGGCAATGGGTCGTACTGGGAGTTGACCGCCGACAGCCAGGTGGGTGCCTTGAACCTGGTGGACGGTACGGTGATATTCGGCCACACCGATGCGTTTTATCAGTTGGACCTGGACAGTCTCGACGGCAACGGCACCTTCGTCATGGGTACCGATTTTGCCAACGGCATCACGGACTTCCTGAACATCAGCGGCGAAGCCAACGGCAGTCACAGCCTGTTGCTCGCAGCCAGCGGTACAGAGCCGGTCAACCCCGAAGCGATTCGTATCGTGCATACCGGCGGGGGTGACGCGCAGTTCTCACTGGCGGGCGATGTCGTCGACGTGGGTGCCTATTCCTATGGTCTGAAAAAGGATGGCACCGATTGGTTCCTCGACCCGAACAACCGCGTGATCAGCCCGGCTACTCGCTCGGTCATGGCGTTGTTCAATACCGCCCCCACGGTCTGGTACGGCGAGGCGACTTCCCTGCGTACGCGCATGGGCGAGCTGCGTTTCGAGCCTGGTCAGGCGGGTGTGTGGATGCGTGGTTATGGCAACAAGTACAAGGTGGCCGAGAGCACTGGGGTTGGCTACAACCAGAACCAGCAGGGCTTTACCCTGGGTGCTGACACACCGTTGGCCGACAGCCAGTGGCTGGTGGGTGTGATGGCCGGCCATAGTACTTCGGGCTTGAACCTCAAGCGCGGTACGTCGGGCACAGTGAAGAGCTACTACGTGGGTGCTTACGCAACCTGGCTGGATGAAGAGAGCGGTCTGTATTTCGACGCCGTGGCCAAGCTCAACCGTTTCCATAACGAGTCCAAGGTCGGCTTGAGTGACGGCACCAAGTCCAAGGGCAAGTACGCCAACACCGGCGGTGGCCTGTCGGCAGAGTTCGGTCGCAATATCAAGCTGGACGACGGTTACTTCGTCGAGCCGTATGCCCAGCTGTCCACCGTGGTGATCCAGGGCGCCAACTACAACATGAAAAATGGCCTGCACGCCGATGGCGAGCGCACCCGCTCGATCATGGCCAAGGCCGGTGCGACGGTGGGGCGTGACATCCAGCTCGACAGTGGCAGCGTACTCCAGCCTTACCTGCGGGCGGCGATGGTGCATGAGTTTGCCAACAACAATAAGGTCGCGGTGAACAACCATGAGTTCAACAACGACCTATCGGGTTCACGCGCCGAGTTCGGTGCGGGCGTCGCGGTTAAGTTGTCGCAAAACCTGCAACTGCACGCCGACCTAGAGCACAGCAGCGGTGGCCGGGTCGAGCAGCCATGGGGCGCCAACATAGGTGTGCGCTACAGTTGGTAAAGACTTGACGCTTATTAACGCCCGTATCGAAAGATACGGGCGTTTTTTTTGCTCTTGCATAATCGATCAACTGGTTACGTTGAAACCGACTTCCAGTGTGTGTGGGTTCCCGTTGACATCTTCATCGGTGGTGCCATTCAGCGTGCCGCTGATTTTGATGATGCCGGCTTCCAGGTTGTTAATGATCAACGTTCCTGTGGAGCAGCGCACGACGTAATGAATCGTAGGCGACTTGACGGCATACCAGACATTGACCTTATTGGACTGCCACTTATCCAGCTCTAATACCTGCCCATTGCGAATGGTGTCGGGCAGTTCAATCGTGATTTTTTCCACGGTGACTGCATTATCAGCATGTCGTGCTAGAAGGCGGTAGATGGCCGCGTCATGGTCATGCACCAGGGTCAAAGTCTGAAAGTGGACCGATATCGTATCGATAAATGCGTCGAATGTACCGGTGGCGCTGAGGGCCTTGGGGTACAGTGCTTTTTGTTGCGCAGGGGACAACTGTTGCGCTTGTACGCTCATGATCGCTTCTCCATCGCTGATGATTGTGCGAGTAACAGAGGTTTCGAGGGCTCTGTTCGAGTCATGAAATAGCAGTGCGCGTGGGCTGTAAACTGTCAGAACTAACAGTATACGAAGGCAGCGACTCATGAGTGATGCGTGGCCTGACTCGGCACCTGGCCTGAAAGCATTAGACGCCTTTGCACGGGATTTTCTACTGTGAGGAGTGACAGTCTAATAACCTGCCATTAATACGCTTTAGTTCTAAGCCCGATGCAACTTCAAGCAAAAAGCCCCGCCGCAATATTGATCGAGAACCCCAATATTGCCGTATTGAACAGAAACCCGATCAACGACTGCCCCAGCACCACTTTGCGCATGGCGCGGGTAGCCACTCCCACATCCGAGGTCTGCACGGCGACGCCGATGGTGAAGGAGAAATACAGAAAGTCCCAGTAGTTGGGGGTCAGCAGCCCCTCGGCAAAGCGCAACGCCGGCGCCTTGCCCTCCCAGGTGTAATACAGGCGAGCATAGTGCACGCTGAAAATCACCCCGATCAGCAGCCACGAACCAATCACCGTCACCCCGGTAAAACCGTAATGCAGCAGGCGTTCGGCAGTGCCCAGGTCCTTGCTGCCGGCCAGGCCAACGGCAATCGTCGCCAGGCTGGCTATCGCCGCAATACACACCATAAATAACACCAGGCCGGCGTTTTCATCCTCGACCTCGGCGATGCGCTTGACGTCCTCGGCCTTGGCACGGATGGTCAGGCGCAGCATCAGCACCAGGTAGGTCCAGACCCCGACGTTCCAGCCGATCAGGATTTTGCTGAGGATTGAATCGAAGGGCGCCAGGATGCCGATTGCCAGGCCCAGGACGGCGGCAGCGGACAGGCGAGGGTGGGTTCGGGCGAGGAAGGGCATAGTGCTCACAAATGCGGGATGTTTGAGCACCATAGCCTATTCCTGCAGGAGCCGGCTTGCCGGCTCCTGCAGGGGGCTGATCAATCTTTGCGTTTGCGCACCAGTTTCATGACGACCACAAAGAACACCGGCACAAACACCACCGCCAGTGTCGCCGTGATCATGCCGCCAATCACCCCGGTCCCAATCGCCTGCTGGCTCGCCGAACTGGCGCCGGTGGCAATCGCCAACGGCACCACGCCCAGAATGAACGCCAGCGAAGTCATGATGATCGGTCGCAGACGCAAGCGTGCGGCCTTCAATGTCGCGTCAATCAGGTCTTCGCCCTGGTCATACAGGTCCTTGGCGAACTCGATGATCAGGATCGCGTTTTTCGCCGACAGCCCGATGATCGTGATCAAGCCGACCTTGAAGAACACGTCGTTGGGCATGCCGCGCAGCGACACCGCCATGACCGCGCCCAACACGCCCAACGGCACCACCAGCAGCACCGAAGTGGGGATCGACCAGCTCTCATACAGCGCCGCCAGGCACAGGAACACCACCAGCAGCGACAGCATCAACAGCAGCGGCGCCTGGGAGCCTGACAAGCGCTCCTGCAAGGACAACCCGGTCCATTCCTGGCCCAGGCCGGCTGGCAATTGGCTGACCAGACGCTGGATTTCTTCCATCGCCTCGCCGGTGCTATGACCGGGTGAGGCTTCACCCGAAATAGCGATGGCCGGGTAACCGTTGTAACGGGTCAACTGCGCCGGGCCCTGGACCCAGCGCGCTTCGACAAATGCCGACAGCGGCACCATCTTCCCGGCGTTGTTGCGCACATGGATCTTCATCAGGTCTTCGACCTGGCTGCGCTGGTCGCCTTCGGCCTGTACCACCACGCGCTGCATGCGGCCCTGGTTGGGGAAGTCGTTGATGTAGGCCGAGCCAACGGCCGAGGACAGGATATTGCCCACATCGGCAAACGACACGCCCAGGGCATTGGCCCGCTTGCGGTCCACCTCCAACTGCACTTGCGGCGCCTCGGCCAGGGCACTTTCGCGCACATTGGCCAGGATCGGGCTTTTTTCCGCAGCCGCCAGCAGTTCGGTACGGGCTGCCATCAACGCGGCATGGCCGACGCCGCCCCGGTCCTGCAAGCGGAACTCAAAGCCGCTGGAGGTACCCAGGCCATCCACCGGTGGTGGCAGCACGGCATAGGCCATCGCATCCTTGAGTTCGGTAAAGGCCATGTTGGCGCGATCGGCAATTGAGGCCGCCGAATCATCGCTGCTGCGCTCGGACCAATCCTTGAGCGTGGTAAACGCCAGCGCCGCGTTCTGCCCGGAACCGGAGAAGCTGAACCCCATGATCATCGTCGTATCACCGACGCCCGGCTCGGTGGCGTTATGCGCTTCGATCTGCTCGGCCACCAGCACCGTACGGTTCTTGCTCGCGCCCGGCGGCAACTGGATATCGGTGATGGTGTAGCCCTGGTCTTCCACCGGCAGGAACGAGGCGGGCAGGCGGCTGAACAGGAAGCCCATGCCCACCAGCAGGACCAGGTAGATCAGCAGGTAGCGGCCGCTGCGCTTGAGGGCATAGGCAACCCAGCCTTCGTAGCGGTCGGTCAGTTGTTCAAAGCGCCGGTTGAACCAGCCGAAGAACCCACCCTTGGTATGGTGCTCGCCCTTGGCAATCGGCTTGAGCAACGTGGCGCACAGGGCCGGGGTCAAGGACAGGGCGAGAAACGCCGAGAACAGGATCGAGGTGGCCATCGACAGCGAGAACTGCTGGTAGATCACTCCCACCGAACCCGACATAAAGGCCATCGGCAGGAACACCGCCACCAGCACCAGGGTAATGCCGATGATCGCCCCGGTAATCTGGCCCATGGCCTTGCGTGTGGCTTCCTTGGGCGACAGGCCCTCAGTCACCATGATCCGCTCGACGTTCTCCACCACCACAATCGCATCGTCCACCAGGATGCCGATGGCCAGCACCATGCCGAACATGGTCAGCACGTTGATCGAGAAACCCAGCAACAGCATGGTGGCGAAGGTGCCCATCAGTGCAATCGGCACCACCAGCGTCGGGATCAGGGTGTAGCGGATGTTTTGCAGGAACAGGAACATCACCGCAAACACCAGCGCCATCGCCTCCAGCAGGGTGTAGATCACCTTGGTGATCGAGACCTTGACGAACGGCGAGGTGTCGTAAGGGATCTTGTACTCGACATTGGCCGGGAAGTAGCGCGACAGCTCATCCATCTTTGCCCGCACCAGGGTCGCGGTGCTCAAGGCATTGGCGCCGGGCGACAGTTGCACGCTGACGGCGGTGGAGGGCTTGCCGTTCAGGCGCGTGGAGAACTGGTATTCCTGGCTGCCGATCTCGACCCGCGCCACATCACCAATACGCACGGTGGAACCGTCCGGGTTGGCCTTGAGCACAATGTCGGCAAACTCGGCCGGCGTGGAGAGCTGGCCCTTGACCAGAATCGACGCGGTGATTTCCTGGGTATTGGTGCCCGGCAGATCACCGATGCTGCCGGCCGAGACCTGGGCGTTCTGCGCGGTAATCGCCGCATTGACGTCGGCCGGGGTCAGGTTGAAACCGATGAGCTTCTGCGGGTCGATCCAGATCCGCATCGCGCGCTCGGCGCCGTACAGCTGGGCCTTGCCCACGCCGTCGAGGCGCTTGAGCTCGTTCATCACGTTGCGCGCCAGGTAATCGCTGAGCGCCACGTCGTCGAGCTTGCCGTCGCTGGAGGTCAAAGTCACCAGCAGCAGGAAGCCGGCGGACACCTTCTCCACCTGCAAGCCCTGCTGGGTCACAGCTTGCGGCAGGCGCGGCTCCACGGCCTTGAGGCGGTTCTGCACATCGACCTGGGCCATTTCCGGGTCGGTGCCCGGCTGGAAGGTCGCGGTGATGGTGGCCGAGCCGAGGCTGCTCTGGGATTCGAAATACAGCAGGTGGTCGGCGCCGTTGAGCTCCTGCTCGATCAGGCTGACCACGCTTTCATCCAGGGTTTGCGCCGAAGCGCCCGGGTACACCGCGTAGATTTCCACTTTCGGCGGCGCGACGTTGGGGTACTGCGCCACCGGCAACTGCGGGATGGCGAGGGCGCCGGCCAGCAGGATAAACAGGGCGACCACCCAGGCGAAGATCGGGCGGTCAATAAAGAACTGCGGCATTGTCTCTGATCCCTTTGATTACTGGCCGGCTGCCTGGGCGACAGGCGCGACGCTGGCATCCACTTCGACTTTTTCGCCGGGGCGTGCGTGTTGCAGGCCTTCGACGATGATGCGGTCCCCGGTCTTCAGGCCGCTGTTGACCACCCAGCGATCATTGATCGCCGCGCCCAACTCCACCGGCTGCTGGCTGACGTTCTGCTCGGCGTCCACGAGCAACACCATGGGGATGCCGGCGCTGTCACGGGTGATTGCGCGCTGCGGCACGCTCAGGCCTTGCTGGTCGACCGCTTGCTCCAGGCGTACGCGGATAAAGCTACCGGGCAACAGGTCGAGGTCCGGGTTGGGGAATTCGCTGCGCAGGATGATCTGCCCGGTACCGGGGTCTACGGAAATCTCCGCGAACAGCAACTTGCCCGGCAGCGGGTAGAGGCTGCCGTCATCCTGGATCAGCGTGGCCTTGGCCTGGTCCTGGCCCACTTGCTTCAAATGCCCGGCGCGGAAAGCGCGGCGCAGGTCATTGAGTTCGCGGGTGGATTGCGTCAGGTCGGCGTGGATCGGGTCCAGTTGCTGGATCAGCGCCATGGGCGTGGCTTCGTTCTGTCCCACCAGGGCGCCTTCGGTCACCAGCGCGCGGCCGATACGCCCGGAGATCGGCGCGGTCACGGTGGCATAGCCAAGGTTGAGCTTGGCGCGTTGCACCGCTGCCTGGTTGGCCGCGACATCCGCGGCGGTTTGCCGGGCGGCGGCGCGGGCGTTGTCGTAGTCCTGGGCGCTGATGGCATTGCCTTCGACCAACTGGCTGTAGCGCTGCTCTTGCAGGCGCGCCTGGAAGGCATTGGCCTCGGCCTTGCGCAGGCTGGCCTGGGCGCTGTCGAGGTCGGCCTTGAACGGCGCCGGGTCAATACGGAACAGCACGTCGCCCTGTTTGACGTCATGGCCTTCCTTGAACACCCGTTGAAGCACCACGCCCGCAACCCGGGCGCGCACTTCGGCGATGCGCGGTGCGACGATCCGCCCACTCAGCTCGCTGCTGATGGACAGGGGCTTGGCTTCGAGGGTTTCGATCCGCACCTTGGCCAGGGGCATTTCGGGGGTGTCGCCTGCGGAGTTGCCACACGCACCCAGGGCCAGGGTCAGTGCCAGCAGGCAAAACGGCGCAAACAGATTCTTTGACATGCTCTTATCCCAATATTGACTGGCGCATCCTACGGGCGCCCCCGACTCGGTGCTGTGAAGCTGTGTAGGTGGTCTGTGAAGAAATGTAAGGTACGGCGCACGCCGAGGCGCGTGCGTATATCCTTCACGGCTGTGGATCCTAACAAGCTCTTCTGATCAATGACGATCTAATGTGAAACTGTATTATTTGGAAACACCATGCCCAACATCCTCCTGGTCGAAGACGACGCCGCGCTGTCCGAGCTGATTGCCAGTTACCTTGAGCGCAATGGCTATCACGTCAATGTGCTCAGCCGTGGCGATCATGTGCGCGAACGGGCGAGGCTCAACCCACCAGACCTGGTGATCCTCGACCTGATGCTGCCCGGCCTCGATGGCCTGCAAGTCTGCCGCCTGCTGCGCGCCGATTCGGCCGGCCTGCCGATCCTGATGCTCACCGCCCGCGATGACAGCCATGACCAGGTGCTGGGCCTGGAAATGGGCGCCGACGACTACGTGACCAAACCCTGCGAGCCACGGGTGCTGCTGGCCCGGGTGCGCACCCTGTTGCGCCGCAGCAGCCTCAGCGAGCCACAGGCGGCCAACGACCAGATCCTGATGGGCAACCTGTGCATTGACCTGTCGGAACGCGCCGTGACTTGGCGCGAGCAGACGGTGGAGCTGTCCAGCGGCGAATACAACCTGTTGGTGGTGCTGGCCCGGCATGCCGGCGAAGTACTCAGTCGCGACCAGATCCTGCAGCGCCTGCGGGGCATCGAGTTCAACGGCACCGACCGCTCGGTGGATGTGGCCATCTCCAAGCTGCGCCGCAAGTTCGACGACCATGCCGGCGAGGCGCGCAAGATCAAGACGGTATGGGGCAAAGGCTACCTGTTCAGCCGCTCCGAGTGGGAATGCTGACACCATGTTCCGCGCCCTGATCCGTCTCTACCTGCTGACCATCGTGACCTACAGCGCAGCGATCTACTTGATCCCCATGGGCATCATCGAGGTCTTCCACGACCGCTACATGAACTACAACATCGAACAGTCTCGTGGCTTGCAGAGCCTGATCGTGCGCCAGTACCACAGCCGGCCGGTGGAGCGCTGGTCCGATGTCACCGACCAATTGGCACGGGATTTTGCGCCGCTGAAGGTGCAACTGATGCATCGCCAGGACGCCCGCTACACACCCGACGAGGAGCGACTGCTGGAGCAGGGCAAGCCGGTGATCCGCCTGGGGGAGTGGGGCTTGATGGAGGAGATCAGCTCGCCGCTCAATGGGCAGTTGGCGGTTAAATTGACCATCCCCCCCGACCCGCTGGACATGAACCTGCTGTACTGGACCATGAACGTACTGATCGGCGCGGCGTTGCTGGGCGGCCTGTTGATCTGGCTGCGCCCGCATTGGCGCGACCTGGAGCGCCTCAAGGTCACCGCCGCGCAGTTGGGCCGGGGCCGCCTGGAGGAGCGTACGCATATTCCCCCCAGCTCCAACATCGGCAGCCTGGCGGCGGTATTCGACACCATGGCCAACGACATCGAGCACCTGCTCAACCAGCAGCGGGACTTGCTCAACGCGGTGTCCCACGAACTGCGCACACCGCTGACCCGCCTGGATTTCGGCCTGGCCCTGGCGTTGTCCGAAGACCAGCCGGCCGCCAGCCGCGAGCGCCTGCAAGGCCTGGTGGCGCATATCCGCGAGTTGGATGAGCTGGTGCTGGAGCTGTTGTCCTACAGCCGCCTGCAAAACCCGGCGCATCTGCCCGAGCGGGTGGAAGTGGTGCTCGATGAGTTTATCGACAGCATCCTGGGCAGCATCGACGACGAGCTGGAGAACCCGGAGATCGTGATTGATGTGGTACTGGAGTGCGCCGTGGAGCGTTTTACCCTCGACCCACGCCTCACCGCCCGCGCCCTGCAAAACCTGCTGCGCAATGCCATGCGCTATTGCGAGCGACGGATCCAGATCGGCGTCAAGGTCTGCGCCAAGGGCTGTGAAATCTGGGTGGATGACGATGGCATCGGCATCCCCGAAGAGCAGCGCGCCCGGATCTTCGAGCCGTTCTACCGCCTGGACCGCAGCCGCGACCGCGCCACCGGCGGCTTCGGCCTGGGCCTGGCGATCAGCCGCCGGGCGGTGGAAGCACAAGGCGGCACACTCACGGCCCAGGCCTCGCCACTGGGCGGCGCACGCCTGCGGCTATGGTTGCCCACCTGAAAACACCGGCAACTGTCTGTCTAGAGCGGGTTTGTGTTTTTATGCAGTCCTGCTTTTGGCACATGCACAGCCTTACCGGCCCTGATACACCCTTGCTATAGTTCGGCCCTTATCAGCCGCCAGTCAAGGATCACTGCCATGTCCGAATACCAAGCCTTTGTCGTCGAACTCCACGGCAACGTCGCCCATGTGCAGATTAATCGCCCGGAAAAGATCAACGCCATGAACGCGGCGTTCTGGAGCGAAATCGTCGAGATTTTCCAATGGATCGACGACACCGACGCTGTACGCGCCGTGGTGTTGAGCGGCGCCGGCAAGCATTTTTCCTCGGGCATCGACCTGATGATGCTGGCCTCGGTGGCCAACGAATTTGGCAAGGACGTGGGACGCAATGCGCGCCTGCTGCGGCGCAAGATCCTGCAACTGCAGGCCTCGTTCAATGCCGTGGATAATTGCCGCAAGCCGGTACTGGCGGCGATCCAGGGCTATTGCATCGGCGGCGCCATCGACCTGATCAGCGCCTGCGACATGCGTTACGCCGCTGACGACGCGCAATTCTCGATCAAGGAAATCGACATCGGTATGGCCGCCGACGTCGGCACCCTGCAACGCCTGCCACGCATCATCGGTGACGGCATGCTGCGCGAACTGGCCTATACCGGGCGCACCTTCGGCGCCGAAGAAGCGCGCAGCATCGGCCTGGTCAACCGCACCTTTGCCGACCACGCCAGCCTGCTGGCCGGGGTGATGGACCTTGCCGCGCAAATCGCCGCCAAATCGCCGATTGCCGTGACCGGCACCAAGGCCATGATCAGCTATATGCGTGACCACAGCATCAACGATGGCCTGGAATACGTTGCCACCTGGAACGCTGCTATGTTGCAATCCAACGACCTGCGCGTGGCCATTGCGGCCCATATGAGCAAGCAGAAACCCGAATTCGTGGATTGACTGAATATGACCCCAGGCTGGATCACCACAACGCTGCTGGACAACGACGCCCCCGGCGGCTGGGCTGTGGCCCGTAGTCGCGAAGGTTTTTTACTCGATGACAACGGGCCGCTGTTTCCCCGGGAATGGCTCAAGCGCCAGGACCTGTCGGTGATGGCCGAACATGGCATCGGCCATCTGGACGGCGAGCCGGTGTACCTGCTGGAGCTGAACAGCCCTGGCGATGTGCCGGGTTGCCGCTGGCAGGGCCTGCGGGCGTTTATGCTGCAGGGCGATCACCGTCTGTACAAAGTCCTGGGTTATGCCGCGCAAATCGGTACCTGGGCCCGCGAGCACCGCTTTTGCGGCAGTTGCGGCCAGGCGATGGTGCAGGTGCCCCGCGAGCGCGCAATGTTCTGCCAGGCCTGCGACCTGCGCAGTTACCCGCGTATCTCACCGAGCATGATTGTGCTGATCACCCGTGGCGATGAGATTCTGCTGGCGCGTTCGCCGCGTTTCGTCACTGGGGTCTACAGCACCCTGGCCGGGTTTGCCGAGCCTGGGGAATCTGCCGAAGACTGCCTGATCCGCGAAGTGCACGAGGAAGTGCAGGTGCAGGTGCAGAACATCCAGTACGTGGGCAGCCAGTGCTGGCCGTTCCCGCACTCCATGATGCTGGGCTTTCACGCCGAGTATGCCGGTGGCGAAATCGTGCCCCAGGCCGACGAGATTGAAGATGCGCAGTGGTTCAACATCCACCAGTTGCCACCGTTGCCGGCCTCGCGCTCGATTGCCCGCTACCTTATCGACCTGTATGTGGCGCGCCGTCTAGGCCACGCTGAACCAGTGCTGCCAGGCTAGGCGCACGGTCAGGCCGAGGACTACGGTGATAAACACCGGGCGAATGAATTTGGCGCCGCCGCTGATGGCACTGCGTGCGCCAAAGAACGCGCCCACCATCACCGACAGGCCCATGCTCAGGCCGACAATCCAGTCCACCGAACCGTTGAAGATAAACACCGACAGCGCCGCCGCGTTGCTGACGAAGTTCATGCTGCGCGCCACGCCGCTGGCCTTGACCAGGTCCACGGGGTACATCAGCAGGGTGCTGACGGTCCAGAATGCGCCGGTGCCGGGACCGGCCACGCCATCGTAGAAGCCCAGGGCCAAACCCTGGGTCGACTGCCACTTCTTCTTGATCGGCGCATCGGCGTCCAGCGGCGCCTTGGGCGTACCGCCAAACAACAGATAGATACCGCAGGCGAAGACGATCACCGGCAGCATCTTGTTCAGCCATTCGGCGGGCAGGTAATGGGCGACGATGGCCCCCAGCAGCGCGCCGACCAGGGTGCCCACGATCGCGTGGACCCACTGACGCGGATGGAACAGCTTGCGCCGGTAGAAGGTAAAACTGGCGGTGGCCGAACCGAAGGTCGAACTCAGTTTATTGGTGCCCAGTACCAAATGGGGCGGCATACCGGCGGTGAGCAGGGCCGGGGTGGTGAGCAAACCACCGCCGCCCGCAATGGCGTCGATAAAACCGGCAATAAAGGCAACCACGGCCAGAATGGCCAGGGTGGTGAGGTCAACGCTGAGTTCAAAAGGCATGGAGGCGACTTATTTTCGGCGAGGCGCAGAAGGGGCTGCGCTAAAGTCCGATAGCTTACCTATAACCGAATGTTACGGCGACTGTTGCACACGCTCCATCCCTCGCCACGGTGTTGCGCTACCAACAGTGATCCAACAAATAGCCCGCCCGGGCAACATGGCCGATAGGTCGGTCGGCACGCAAACGCCCCAGCCCAGGGGCTTTGCCAACCCTGGCACGTTTGCTGCTCTACCCCTGTACATTCCCTGTGTGCGAGGTGCCGAACGATGACTCAGCAAGCCGTGAAATTTGCCTATTGGGTGCCCAATGTCAGTGGTGGCCTGGTGGTCAGCAAGGTTGAACAACGTACCGACTGGGGCATCGACTACAACCGCAAGCTGGCCCAGTTGGCCGAGGCGGCGGGGTTTGAGTATGCCCTGACGCAAATCCGTTTCACCGCCGGCTATGGCGCCGAATACCAACATGAATCCGTGGCCTTCAGCCATGCGTTGCTGGCGGCCACGACCCAACTCAAGGTGATCGCCGCGATCCTGCCGGGGCCCTGGCAGCCGGCGCTGGCGGCCAAGCAGTTGGCGACCATTGATCAACTGACCCAAGGCCGGGTGGCGGTGAACATCGTCAGCGGCTGGTTCAAGGGCGAGTTCCAGGCCATTGGCGAGCACTGGCTGGAGCATGACGAGCGCTATCGGCGCTCCGAAGAGTTTATCCGCGCGTTAAAAGGCATCTGGACCCAGGACGATTTCACCTTCAAGGGGGATTTTTATCGGTTCAACCATTACAGCCTCAAGCCCAAGCCCCTGACTCAGCCGCACCCGGAAATTTTCCAGGGTGGCAGCTCCCGGGCTGCGCGGGATATGGCGGCGCGGGTGTCGGACTGGTATTTCACCAACGGCAACACGCCCGAGGGGATCAAGGCCCAGGTCGATGATATCCGCGCCAAGGCCGCGGCCAATCACCACTCGGTAAAAGTCGGGGTCAACGCGTTTGTGATCGCCCGCGACACCGAGCAAGAGGCCCAGGCGGTGTTGGCTGAGATCATCGACAAGGCCGACCCGCAGGCCGTCAACGCCTTTGGTGATGCCGCCAGGCAGGCGGGCAAGGCCTCGCCCGAAGGTGAGGGCAACTGGGCCAAGTCCAGCTTCGCCGACCTGGTGCAGTACAACGACGGCTTCAAGACCAACCTGATCGGCACCCCTCGGCAGATTGCCGAGCGCATCGTCGCGCTCAAGGCGGTGGGGGTGGACCTGGTGCTGGCGGGCTTCCTGCACTTCCAGGAGGAGGTGGAATATTTCGGCCAGCGCGTATTGCCCCTGGTGCGCGAGCTCGAAGCCAAGGCCGCGGCGACCGGCAGCGCCAGGGCGTTACCGGTATAGCACCACCGCCGCCCGCAGCTGACGGCTGCCAAAACGGCACATCCGCTCGAACTCCCCGTGGCTGACCGGCAAATGCTGGCAGTCCATGGGGCGGCGATGCTGGCTATGGTCCACGTCGGGATCATGCAGGTAGACAAACTCTTGATCGCAGTCGGTCACGATTACCCAGTGCGGTGACTTGGAGCGCGTCAGCCGGTAGCTGCTGATCAGCACCAGTGGCTGGCCGCCATCACCGAGGACCTGCGCCAGGTCCAACGCACCGCCGAATACCTGCTGCACATCACTGTTGGCCAAATCCTCCTCGAACCCCTCATGCACCAGGCGCATCACCTCTTTTTTATGCGGGTCGCGCACCCCATCGAGAAACAGCGGCCCGCGCACGTTGACCTGCATGCGCACCTTAAACCCCCGGCGCCAGGCAGCCAGGGCCAGGCCTTGGGGGCTGCAGCCGCCGTGGCCGGCGGTCATGAACACGGTGGTTGCTTCGCGCCAGATCTGCAGCTCTTCGCGGCGCAGAGACTCACGCCCAGGTAACAGGGCGCCCATGGCCATCAACAGGCAGGCTGCGCCGCAGGTGAAGTCGGTGGTCTGCTGGTAGTAGGGAACACTCAAGGCCCGTGCGTCAGTGTGCTGGAGGATGCGTTTTTCCAGGCGCAGGGCGTCGGTATGGTCGGCGTAATAGTCGTTGATCAGGGCAAAGCGCCGGTAGCCACTGTGTTCATACAGGGCAATAGCGCCAGGGTTGTCGGTGCGCACCTCAAGGCGCAGGTACGCACAGTCGTGCGCCACGGCGCAGGCCTCGATGCGCGCCAGCAATTGCTTGCCCAGGCCCATGCCCCGGGCCGGCGCGGCAATGGCCAGGGAGTACAGGCGCGCCAGCGAGGTGCCGCGATGGAACAGCACCAGGGCATAACCCAGCAATTGCCCGGTATTTTCGGCCACCAGCAGCTGCGCATGGGCGCGGCTGATCATCCACTGGAAACTGCGGGCAGACAGCCGGTCTGTGGTGAAACAGTGCTGTTCCAGGGCCACCAGTGCTGGCAGGTCATCCAGGGTTGCAACGCGAAAGAAAAGAGTCATATAACCGCCGTAAAAGTTGCGTAACTAAACGAGACTTCCGTGAAAGATCGTGCTTAATAGAAAAGGTCAAGTTCTCTAGCGGATCAATCAATATGTCAGCGGTACAAAGTCATTGGCGAGAAGTATCCGAGCAAACCGTCGCGGCGACAATAACTTCCGGCGGATATTTTTCTACACCGCCCAAGAGTGCAAGCCAAGTTGTGATTATTGTAGAACGCAAGGAAGACTGGGCCTCGTACTTCCCCAGTGAAGATATTGTCACTGCCCAGGAATACCTCGAACACCCCCGGGAGAACGAGGCCGGCAAACGGGTCCAGGTCATCAACCTGTGCCGCAGCTACAAGTACCTGGGGCATGGCTATTACTGCTCGCTGCTGGCCGAGGCGCGGGGGCACAAGGTGATTCCGTCGGTGCGCACCATCAGCGAATTGACGAAAAAATCCTTGTATGGCCTGGCCCTGGATGACCTGGATAAAACCCTCGACAAAGCATTGAGTCATCACCTCTACAGTAATACCGAAGGTTTTACCCTGACCCTTTATTTTGGTCGAACCAATATTGAGCCGTTGCAGGATTTGGCCCGGCAGTTGTTTGAAGCGTTTCCTTGTCCGATCTTGTTAGTTGAGTTTCGCAAGAATAACGGCTGGCATATCGAAGGCATCAAGTCCGGGGTGCTGCATAAGTTGCGCGATGATCAGGAAGATCAATTCGCCCACGCCCTGGACAACTTCAGCCGCAGGATCTGGCGTCAACCGCGCTCCCGGCGCCTGGCCCGTTATGACCTGGCAATCCTGCATGATCCCCAGGAGCAGCTGCCGCCGTCCAATGCCAAGGCCCTGGAAAATTTCGTGCGGGTGGGCAGGGGCTTGGGGATTGATGTCGAGCTGATTGAGCGCAAGGACTACGCGCGACTGGCCGAATACGACGCCTTGTTGATCCGCGAAACCACCAGTGTCGACAACCACACCTATCGCTTCGCCAAAAAGGCCGAGAGTGAAGGGCTGGTGGTGATGGACGACCCGGCGTCGATCCTGCGTTGTACCAATAAGGTCTACCTCACGGATCTGCTCAACAGCCATCAATTGGGCATGCCCGCTACCGAAATTCTGTACAAGGAACGACCGGAAGATTTCGAACGGGTTGGCGAGCGCCTGGGCTTCCCCCTGGTGCTGAAAATCCCCGACGGTTGTTTCTCCCGAGGGGTGATCAAAGTGGAAAGCCAGGAGGCGCTGCTGGCCGCCACGGCAGAGTTGTTCGAACACTCGGTGTTGCTGCTGGCCCAGGAGTTTTTCTATACCGAGTACGACTGGCGCATCGGCGTACTCAACCGCAAGCCGATCTTTGCCTGCCAATACTTTATGTCCAAGGGCCATTGGCAGATCTACAACCACAAGGCCATCGGCCAGGATATCAACGGCGAGTGCCGGACCCTGGCGGTGCACGAAGCGCCCAAGGCCGTGGTGGAACTGGCGGTCAAGACCGCTAACCTGATCGGTGATGGGTTGTACGGCGTGGACCTGAAGCAGTCCGGCGACAAGGTGGTGGTGATCGAGGTCAACGACAACCCGAACATGGACGCCGGGATCGAAGACGCCTACTTGCAGGACGACTTGTACTCCCTGGTGCTGGAGGAGTTCGTGCGCCGCCTGGAGCTCAAACGCCAGGGCCAGGTCTGGTGATCTGCTTTGAGCTCAATGAGGGCGCGCTGCGCCGCACCGAGCGCGAAAGTGCCGAGGTCCTGCTGTTCAGCAACCCCGACAGTGATGAGCGTGAATTGCTGCGCGAGCGCTACAAGGTCGATGAGCACGCGCTGGCGTCGGCACTGGATCCGGACGAGGTGTCGCGTATCGAGTTCCATCCAGACAACCTGTTTCTGATCTGGAAGCGCCCGCAAAACTACTCCGGGGGCAGCAACCTGGTGTTTGAAGTGTCGTCCTGTGGCTTGCTGTTTTCACCGGACCGCCTGCTGGTGATCGCCACCGACGACAGCCAACTGTCCGGCCTGGGCGCGCGCCGGCCGCTGCATACACCGTTGGATGTACTGCTGGACCTGCTGCTGAACAACATTCACCACTATCTGGGCCACCTCAAGGTGATCAAGCTGGTCGCCCGGGAATTGCAGCAGCAGTTCAACGCCTCCATGAGTAACCGCCACCTGATGCAAATGTTCAGCCTCAGCGAGAGCCTGATCTATTACATCAACGCGCTGCACAGCAACGGCGCGGTCTTGACGCGTTTGCGCAACCATGGCGAGAAGGAGCATTTCAGCCCGCAGACCCTGGGCTTGATCGACGACCTGATCATCGAGAACAACCAGTGCTACAAGCAGGCGGAGATTTATTCCAATGTGTTCTCCGGGCTGATCGACGCCCGGGGCAACCTGATGAACAACAGCATGAACAACCTGCTGCGCAAGCTGACACTGATCAACGTGGTGTTCCTGCCGCTGAACCTGATCGCCAGCATTGGCGGCATGTCCGAGTTCAGCATGATGACGGCCGGCACGCCGTGGTGGGTGGCGTACCCGCTGTTTTTGCTGGCGATGGCGTTGGGCGCCGCAGGGATGGTGCTGGGGCTCAGGCGGATTGCCAGGGGCGGCGACAAAGCAGGGTGACTGGGCCCCACTTTGCTGCCGGTGTGGAAGGCTTCAGGCACCCGCCTGCAGCGTCAGCACTTCAAAGCCATCCGCAGTGACCGCCACCGTATGTTCCCACTGGGCCGACAGGCTGTTGTCGCGGGTCACCACGGTCCAGCCGTCCTTGAGGCTGCGCACTTTGGCGCTGCCCTGGTTGAGCATCGGTTCGATGGTGAACACCATACCTTCGCGCAGGGTCAGGCCGGTGCCCGGGCGGCCGAAGTGCAGGATTTGTGGCTCTTCATGCATTTCCCGGCCAATCCCGTGGCCGCAATACTCGCGCACCACGCTGTAGCCATTGGCCTGGGCATGGCTTTGAATCGCATGGCCGATATCCCCCAGGCGCGCGCCGGGTTTGACCTGGCGAATACCGGCCCACATCGCCTCGAACGTCTGCTCCACCAGGCGCCGCGCCTTGGGCGCGACAGCGCCGACCATGTACATCTTGCTGGAGTCGGCGATAAACCCGCCTTTTTCCAGGGTGATGTCGATATTGACGATATCGCCGTCCTTCAACACATCCTTGGCATTTGGCATGCCGTGGCACACCACTTCATTGATGGAGGTGTTGATGCAGAAGGGGTAGTCATACTGCCCGAGGCTGGCGGGGCGGGCCTGCAGGTCCTGGCGGATAAACGCCTCGACGGCCGCATCCAGTTCCAGGGTGGTCTGGCCGGCCGCGACCCGGCTGTCGAGCATCGTGAACACCTGGCCCAGCAGGCGCCCGGCTTCGCGCATCACGGCGATCTGTGCAGGGGTCTTGATCATCAGCTGCGCCCCCGGATCAGGTCGGGCTTGTCGAGCAACAGCTTGTTGATCAGATCGTTGTAGGCCAGGTGTGGATTGAGTTCGGCCAACAGGCCGATCTTGATCCAGAACTCCGCCTGGGCGTTGATGGAACGGTCCATGGCGGCGCTGGCCAGACGCAGTTGTTCATGCAGTTGATCGGTGATCTTGACGATGCCCATGAGCTTCACTGTGTAGGATTGATATACAAAGCGTATATGTTTCGTATGTCGCCCGTAAAGCCCTGCAGTTGACTTGCCACAGAGCGCCGGTTAGTTTTGCGCCATGACCGTTCAAACCTATCGTTCCCAGCCAAGCATTATTACCGCCATTCCTCATTTGGCGGGATAGCGTTCGGCTGTACCCAAACCCGCCCTAGAGGCGGGTTTTGTTTTTCCGTCTCCAGGGCCCCGTAAAACGCCAGGAGACACCCATGAGTAGCCCCTTGCTGCTTGAGCAATACGTGAAGAAGATCCTCGCCGCGCCGGTCTACGACCTGGCGGTACGCACCCCCTTGCAGGCGGCACCGGCACTCTCGGTGCTGCTCGGCAATCAGATCCTGCTCAAGCGCGAAGATCTGCAGCCGACGTTCTCCTTCAAGATCCGTGGCGCCTACAACAAACTGGTGCAACTGAGCGATGAGCAAAAAGCCCGCGGCGTGATCACGGCCTCGGCGGGCAACCATGCCCAGGGTGTGGCGCTGGCGGCGCGTGAGTTGGGAATCAAGGCGACGATAGTCATGCCCAGCACCACGCCCGAGTTGAAAGTGCTGGGCGTGCGCTCACGAGGCGCTGAGGCGGTGTTGCAGGGCGCGAGCTTCCCGTTTGCCCTGGCCCATGCATTGCAGTTGGCTGAACAGTCGGGGGGCACCTTTGTATCGCCCTTCGATGATCCCGACGTGATCGCCGGGCAGGGTACCGTGGCCATGGAAATCCTGCGCCAGCAGCAAGGTGCGCTGGACGCGATCTTCGTCCCGGTCGGCGGGGGTGGGTTGATCGCCGGCATCGCGGCCTACATCAAGTATTTGCGCCCGCAAGTGCGGGTGATTGGCGTGGAACCTGAAGGCTCCAGCTGCCTGCTGGCGGCCCTGAATGCCGGTGATCGGGTGATACTGCCCAGCGTGGACAGCTTCGCCGATGGCACCGCAGTGGCGCAGATCGGTGCCCACGCTTTTGAAATCTGCCGTCATTATGTTGATGAGGTCATCACCGTCAGCAACGATGAACTGTGCAGTGCGATCAAGCTGATCTACGACGATACCCGCTCGATCACCGAACCCTCCGGCGCCCTGGCGGTGGCCGGTATCCGCCGCTACGTGACACGTACCGGGGCCCAGGGGCAGACACTGGTGGCGATCAACTCCGGGGCTAACATCAACTTCGACAGTTTGCGCCACGTGGCCGAGCGGGTGGCGGCGCGAGAGCACCGATTGAATGTGGAAGTTGCCGAGCTTTAGCAAAGTCGCCCCTGTGGGAGCTGGCTTGCCCGCGATGGCGGTGGTTCAGTCACTATTCTCGGCGGCTGACAGACCGCCATCGCAGGCAAGCCAGCTCCCACATTGGGTTTGTGGTGGGGCCATACTTTCCTGCTCGCAGAGCCCCCAGTGGGATGGTTCAGTCATTATTTTCGGGGGCTGACAGACCGCCATCGCAGGCTAGCCAGCTCCCACATTGGGTTTGTGGTGGGGCCATACTTTTCTGCCCGCTGAGTTCTCCCTGTGGGAGCGGGCTTGCCCGCGATGGCGGTGGTTCAGTCACAGCAACTGGTGGCTGACGCAGCGCTGTAGCAGGCAAGCCCACACATATTCAGGCTGTGGCGTTACTGCGCGCTTGCCTTCTCGACGGTAGGCGATGCCGACCAGATGCGGTAACGCACTTCGACATCTTTTGGAACATATAAAACGATGGGCAATTTGCTGTTGTAACGCAGCACAAAACCGTCACCGACCACCGGCACAAAACCCTCGTGGGTCTTGCCTTCGGGGCAGGCCATCAGGGTGCTCATGGGGCCGCTGACCTTCTCCAGGCGGTAGAACGGGTAGCCCCAGCCTTCGAGGTTTTTCTCTTCCAGCACACCACCGAGCCGTTGCTGGTTGCAGTCCACCGGCAAGGTTTTACCAGCGAGGATTTCAACCTTGAAGTCCTGTTCCTGGGGCTTTGCCGGCAAGTGGATGACCTGGCGAACCTGACCAGCATCGGCCTTGGGGTAGGGCGCGATATCTTCCAGCTTGGCGGCATTGGCCTGGGCGGCCAGCACGCTCATGGCCAAAACGGAAAACAGAGTGAAGGGCGAAGAAGTCATGGGACGTCCTTATCTTGGGGTCAATAAAACAGTCGCGGCCACGATGCACGCCAACGTCCGGCAATGCAAACCAGCAGCAACGCATATAAGGGTAGCGGGTGCTTATGAGGAAAGGATCCTACGCCGACAGGCACAAGGAGTAGGCTTTGCAGTTGAACGCGCCTGCCAGGGTTGGCAAGGCGTGCAGTCAACCGTCCTGACGCGGCGGTCAGACTATTGATAGCTATAAAAATTCATTGGCGGTCTCAAAAAAGGAGAGGTTTAGCCATGTTTTCGGAATTGGAGTTACGCGGCCTTATTGAAGGAAGCTTCCTGCCCAGACGTTGTGAATGCATCAAGGCCCAGGATGCGTCATTGACCATCAAAATCTATGACGACGATGGTACCGACCTGACTGTCACCGGCATCCAGGCCAATAAACTCGACAGCAGTCGCGCCATCTGCAATCTGATCACCGAGTTGCGTGAGGATCTCAAACACGCCCATGCACCCGCCCCGCGCAGGGCGGGCGCCAGGCTCTACTGATCAGCCGACGGTTGGTTTGCGGGCCTGGATAAACCCCAGGCCCAGCACTAACTCCGTGCCCACGGCCAGCAGAATTCCCGGGCCGGCATGGCCATTGAGCCATTCGCCAATCCCTAGCGCGGCCAATCCCAGACAACCGACAATAAACCCCGATACCAGCGCGCTGCGCGTGGGTGACGGGGCGGTATGGCGCAGGCGATAAAACATGATGCCGATTGCGAGGAACAGCATGGCATTGCGTCGCGCCACCAGGCCGCTGGCATCGGTGTATTCCACTCCCCAGAGCCACAGTAGCAGGTCGGGCCGCACTCCCCAGGCAATCGCAAGGGCCAGGCACAGCACGGCGGTGAAGGTGGAGAGTGCGTGGAAACTGATGCGCATGGCGAGTCCTTTCGGCCGTTTCAGAAGGGCCCAAGCCTACGCTGTGAGGTAAGCCTCAGACAAATCCGATACGGCAGCTTCCCTTCTCACTGCTAGTGTTTCGCCACATTTTTCGCCAGTGGCTGAGGTAGTGCGTGCAGCAAAAAATCGCAGCAGAATTTCTCGGCACCTTTTGGTTAACCTTTGGCGGCTGTGGCAGCGCCATCCTGTCGGCCGCGTTTCCGGGCCTGGGTATTGGGTTTAGCGGGGTCGCCCTGGCGTTTGGCCTGAGCGTGTTGAGCATGTCCTATGCGGTGGGCAGCATCAGTGGCGCGCATTTCAACCCGGCGGTGACTGTCGGCCTGTGGGTCGGTGGGCGGTTGCCGGGGCTGGATGTGCTGCCCTATATCATTGCCCAGGTCGCCGGGGCGACGGTGGCGGCGGCGATTCTCGCACTGGTCGCCAGTGGCCGGCCGGGCTTTGAAATCGGCGAGTTTGCCGCCAATGGCTATGGCGCGCTAAGCCCGGGGCAGTACAGCCTGTTGGCCGCCGTGGTGGTGGAGAGCGTGGGCACCTTCTTCCTGGTGTTTATCGTGATGCGGGTGACTGCCCCCGGTGTGGCGCCGGGGTTTGCGCCGATTGCCATCGGCCTGACGCTGACCCTGATTCACCTGGTGTCGATTCCCGTGACCAATACCTCGGTCAACCCGGCCCGCAGCACCGGGCCGGCATTGTTTGCCGGGCCTGATTACCTGATGCAGCTCTGGCTGTTCTGGCTCGCGCCCCTGGCTGGCGGTGTGATCGGCGCGTGGGTGGCTCGGGCAATACGGGAGCGCCCCTAATCGCGATTACCCGTGCAATTGATGGCGGTAGGGCAGGTCTGGCCCGGTCTTGCCGCAGGTCAGCGCCGCGGCGCTGATGGCAAACCTGAGCATTGTGTCGATCTGTTCCCTGGTCAGGCTGCGCACACCCTCCACGCAATCCAACTGCTGTTCGGTGAGCCAGGCAATCAGGGCGGCCTGGAAGGTATCGCCGGCGCCCACCGTATCAGCCATCACCACCTTGAGCGCCGGCGCCGACCAGTTGCCATGCTGGCGACTGAACACACTCGCGCCATCGCCGCCACGGGTCAGGAAAACCAGCTGGCAACGGTGCTGCAACCAGTCTTGCAGCACGCTTTCGGGGGCCTGGCCTGGGTAGAGCAGGTGCAGGTCTTCATCGCTGACCTTGATCAGGTCGGCATGCTGTACCCACTCGGCCACGCGCTGGCGCCATAGTTCGATATCCGGCTGCGGGTTCAGGCGCACATTCGGATCGAGGCTGATCAAGCGCTTGCCGCTTTCCCGGCGGACCAGGGCTAGCAGGCTGTCGGCGACCGGCTGCACCACCAGGGAAAACGAACCGAAATGCAGGCCGCGTACCCGAGCATCGAGGGCAGGCAGATGCTCGAGCTGCAACTGCCGATCGGCACAGCCTTCACCCCGGAAGCTGTATTGCGGCGAGCCATTGGCCCCCAGGGCGACCATCGCCAGGGTGGTCGGTGCGGCAAACTCCACCAGGTACTCGTCGCTGACCCCTTCATCCCTGAGCACCTGGCGCAGGCGTTGGCCCAGGTAGTCGCTGGACAACCCGGCGAACAGCCCGGCCTCGATCCCCAGGCGGCGCAAACCTACGGCCACATTGAACGGCGAGCCGCCGGCAATCGCCTTGAAATCGACTTTGGAAGCCTGCCCGCCGGCGTCCTCCTGGCTGAAAAAATCAAACAGCGCTTCGCCACACACCAGATACATAGTTACTCGCTCTTAAAGGGTTGCCACATGCTGTTGATAGCGTTCATAGGCCTGCTGGTAAGCCTTGACGCTGGCGGCCACAGGCTGGGTGCGGCTGGCCGGGTCGAGACTGACGCAGCGTGCACACAGTGCCTGCAGGCTTTCGCCGGACTGGCACCACGCGGCCTGGATCGCCGCGCCCAGGGCTGCCGCTTCGCTTTGTTCGGTACAGATCACTTCGGTGTCCATGATATCGGCGACCATCTGCCGCCACACCGGGCTTTTCGAGCCGCCACCGATCAGGCGGATACTGTGGCTTTGCAGGCCGGTCTGGCGCAACAGGTCCAGGCCCTGGCGCAAGCCGAAGGTGGTGCCTTCAACCACCGCGCGGCACAGGTTGGCACGGGTCAGGTTGGTCATGGTCAGGCCGTGCAGGCTGCCGGTTGCGTGGGGCAGGGCGGGCACGCGCTCGCCATTGAGAAACGGCAGCATGCTCACGCCCTCGGCGCCAATCGGCGCCTGGGCCACCAGGGCGTTGAATGCCACCAGGTCCAGCTCGAACAGTTCGCGGATGACCCCGGTGGCATTGGTCAGGTTCATGGTGCAGATCAGCGGCAGCCAACCGCCGCTGGAGGAACAGAATGTCGCTACTGCAGCCTGGGCGCTGACATTCGGTTGGTCGGCAAACGCGTACACGGTGCCCGATGAACCGAGGCTCATGGTAATCACCCCAGGAGCAATATTGCCGGTGCCAATCGCCCCCATCATATTGTCGCCGCCGCCACTGGACACAATGGCACCGGGGTTGATCCCCAGGCGCTCGGCGATCGCCGGCAGCACAGTGCCCAGTGCCTGATTGGCTTCGATCAGGGTTGGCAACGCCGCTTCCAGGCGCCCGCTGGGGTCGATATGCCGCAGCAACGGCAAATCCCATTGCCGGGTGCGCACATTGAAATAACCGGTACCCGAGGCGTCGCCATACTCGGCGCAGGCACGGCCGGTGAGCCAATAGTTGAGGTAGTCGTGGGGCAACAGGAGGTGGGCGATCCGCGCAAACACCTCCGGGTGTTGCTCCAGGGTCCATAACAGCTTGGACACGGTGTAGCCCGGTGCGATCGCTACGCCAAGCCGCTCCAGGGCGCCGCTTTCACCGCCCAGGTGTTGCAGCAGCCGGGCGTTTTCCGCGCTGGTTTCGGTGTCGCACCACAGCTTGGCCGGGCGCAACACCTGGCCCTGATCGTCGAGCAGCACCAGGCCATGTTGCTGGCCGGAAACGCCAATGCCGAGAATGTCCTGGCCGTCCACGCCGGCTTGCTGCAAGGCGCGGTGGGTGGACTCGGTCAAGGCGTCCAGCCATTCCTGGGGGTGTTGCTCGCGACGGCCGTTGGCGCCGCTGATCAGGCTGTGTGCAGCCGCGCCCAGGCCCAGCACCTTGCCGCTGGCGGCATCGAGGACGATGGCTTTGGTGCCTTGGGTGCCGCAGTCGATGCCCAGAAACAGAGATTGGCGAGTCATGGTGGTTACTCAGCAGGCAGTAGGGTGAAAACCCGATCAATGTGGGTTTCTTCAGTGGGTAAGTCGTTTCAGGGTCTCTGTGACACCGTTATCGCGCAAACTGGCAAAACACCGCTCAAACGCTGCCACAAATTCCGCCGAGTTGGGAATCGCCGTGCCAAAAATCTCTTCTACACCCAGCAACCGCTGACTGATCAATGCGTCATCCGCCACCAGCGCCCGGCAGAAATCGGCGCGGGGATCGGGGATTCGGTAGCGCACGCCGTTCTCATCCACGCCCTGCAGGTACAAGGCCCAGGCCGCCACCACCAGTGCCGCCCGCTCGGTGTCGCGGCCCTCGGCAATCAGGCGGTTGATGGTTGGTACGGTGAATTTGGGAAACTTCGACGAACCATCGGAACACACCCGCTCCAACTGATCGGCAATCGCCTGGTTGGAAAAACGCTGCACCAGGGTCTGCTTGTACTCGGTCAGGTCAATGCCCGGCACCGGCGCCAGGTGGGGGGTCACGTCCAGGTCCATGTAGGCACGCATATAGGCGACAAACAGCGGGTCGTTCATGGTCTCGTGGACAAACCGATAGCCCTTGAGAAACCCCAGGTAGGTCAGGGCCAGGTGGCTACCGTTGAGCAGGCCGATCTTCATTTCTTCATAGGGCGTGACGTCATCGGTGAACTGCACGCCCACCTGTTCCCAGGCCGGGCGGCCGTTGACGAACTTGTCTTCCAGCACCCATTGCACAAAGGGTTCGCACACCACTGGCCAGGCATCGTCGACGCCGTGTTCATCATGCAATTGCAGGCGGTGCGCGGTGCTGGTCATCGGTGTGATGCGGTCGACCATGGCGTTGGGAAAACTCACATTGGCCTGGATCCAGTCATGCAGGTCGGCGTCGCGCAACGCGGCGAAGGCCAGCAGCGCCTTGCGGGTCACGGCGCCGTTGTGCGGCAGGTTATCGCAGGACATCACCGTGAACGCCGGGATGCCTGCAGCACGGCGCTGGGTCAGGGCTGCGCAGATAAAGCCGAACACTGTGGTGGGGGTGTCGGGGTGGGCCAGGTCGTGCTGGATCTGCGGCAGATGGGCCATAAACTCGCCGTTGCTGTCGTCGATGCAGTAGCCGCCCTCGGTGATGGTCAGCGAGACGATGCGAATCTGTGGGCTGGCCAGTTTGTCGATCAGCGCCTGGGCCCCGTCTTGCGCCAGCAGCATGTCGCTGATGGCACCGATTACACGCACTTCGGTGTCGTCGGTATCGCCCAGTTCGTACAGGGTGAACAGATAGTCCTGGCCGGCCAGGTCATCCCGCGCCTTGCGGTCTTCGGCGCGCAAGCCAACGCCGCAGATGCTCCAGTCGAGGCTGACCCCGGTGTTCATCAGGGCGTCGGTGTAGTACGCCTGGTGCGCGCGATGGAAACCGCCGACGCCGATATGGGCGATGCCCTGGCGCGTATCGGCGAGGGTGTAGGCGGGCAGGCGCACTTCGGGCGCCAGTTGCGTGAGGTTTTGCTTATTGAGTTTCATCAACGGTTCTCGCGAAATCAGGCGGCGGCGCGCAGTGGGCGAGCCACGGCAACACCGTCGGTGTCGAACAGATGGCAGTGCGCCGGGTTCAGGTGCAGTTGCAGGGTCTCGCCATACTGGCTGGCCATATCGCCACGGATCCGCAGGGTCAGCGGCTCGCCATTGGCGGTGAGCACATGGCAGAAGGTGTCACTGCCCAGGCGTTCGCCAACGTCGGCGGTGACGGTCAGGGTGGTATCGCCCGGTGCCGCCAGCTCCAGGTGTTCGGGGCGAATGCCCAGGGTCACTGCGCTGCCGACGCTCAAACTGGCGCTGCTCAATGGCAGGCTGATCAGGGTCCCGGCCTCCAGTTGCACGTCGCAGCCCTGGCCGTCGACACGGGTCACCTGGCCCTTGAGAAAGCCCATTTTCGGCGTCCCCAGAAAGCCCGCGACAAACAGGTTGGCCGGCTGGTGATACAGCTCCAGCGGCGAGCCGACCTGTTCGATGCGCCCGCTATTGAGCACCACCACCTTGTCCGCCAGGGTCATGGCTTCGACCTGGTCGTGGGTCACGTAAATCATGGTGGCCTGCAGTTCTTTATGCAGGCGCGCCAGTTCCAGGCGCATTTGCACGCGCAAGGCGGCGTCGAGGTTGGACAGCGGCTCGTCGAACAGGAAGATCTTCGGGTTGCGCACAATCGCCCGACCGATGGCCACGCGCTGGCGCTGGCCGCCGGACAGCTGCTTGGGCTTGCGCTCCAGCAGCGGCCCCAGCTCGAGGATGCGTGCCGCTTCACTGACTTTGCTATCGACGATCTGCTTGTCCACACCGGCCAGGTCCAGGGCAAACGACATGTTCTTGCGCACGCTCATATGCGGGTACAGCGCGTAGGTCTGGAACACCATGGCCAGGTCGCGCTTGGCCGGGGTCACTTCGGTGATATCGCGGCCATCGAGCTCGATGGTGCCTTCAGTCACTTCCTCAAGGCCGGCAATCAGGCGCAGCAGGGTTGACTTGCCACAGCCCGACGGCCCGACGAACACCACGAACTCTTTGTCGTTCACTTGCAGGTCGATGCCCTTGATGATGGAGAAACCTTCGAAGCCTTTTTGCAGATTCTTGATTTTCAGGTTGGCCATGATGGGCCTCCTTTTTATAAGGGGTCGTTATTTCACTGCGCCAAAGGACAGGCCGCGCACCAGTTGCTTCTGGCTGATCCAGCCGAAGATCAGGATCGGCGCGCAAGCCAGGGTCGAGACGGCGGACAATTTGGCCCAGAACAAACCTTCCGGGCTGGAGTAGGAGGCGATCAATGCGGTCAACGGCGCGGCATTCGAGGAGGTCAGGTTCAGCGACCAGAACGCCTCGTTCCAGCACAGGATCAGCGACAGCAGCACAGTGGAGGCCAGGCCGCCCTTGGCGATGGGCAGCAGCACCCGCACCATTTCCTGCCACAGGGTGGCACCGTCCAGGCGGGCGGCTTCGAGGATGTCCTTGGGGATGTCCTTGAAGTAGGTGTAAACCATCCACACCACAATCGGCAGGTTGATCAGGGTGTAGATGATGATCAGCGCGATGCGCGTATCCAGAAGGCCCATGCTCTTGGCCAGCAGGTAGATGGGCATCAGCACGCCCACCGGGGGCAGCATCTTGGTCGACAGCATCCACAGCAGCGTGCCCTTGGTGCGCTGGGTTTCGTAGAACGCCATGGAGTAGGCCGCCGGCACCGCAATCAGCAGGCACAAGGCGGTGGCGCTGAAGGAAATCACCACCGAGTTCCAGGCGAAGCTTGCGTAGTTGCTGCGCTCGTTGATGTGCAGGTAGTTCTCAAGGGTGGGCGTGAATATAAATTGCGGCGGTGTGGCAAAGGCGTCGATTTCGGTCTTGAAACTGGTGAGCACCATCCAGAAGATCGGGAAGAAAATCACGATCGCGATGGCCCAGGCCAGGGTGCCGAGCAACAGGCTTTGCAGGCGGCGGGATTGTTGAAGTGTCATGGCGCGGCCCTCAAGGCTTGTCAGTCAGGTTTTTGCCGAGCATCCGCACCAGGATGATCGCCGCGATATTGGCAATGACCACGGCAATCAAGCCGCCGGCCGAGGCCATGCCCACATCGAACTGCACCAGCGCCTGGTTGTAGATCAGGTAGGCGAGGTTGGTCGAGGCGTAGCCAGGGCCGCCGTTGGTGGTGGTGAAGATTTCGGCAAACACCGAGAGCAGGAAGATGGTTTCGATCATCACCACCACGGCGATGGGCCGGGCCAGGTGCGGCAGGGTCAGGTGCCAGAAGATCGCAATCGGGCCGGCACCGTCCAGGCGTGCCGCTTCTTTCTGTTCCTGGTCCAGGGACTGCATGGCAGTCATCAGAATCAGGATGGCGAAGGGCAGCCATTGCCAGGACACGATGATGATGATCGACAGCAGCGGGTAGTGCGCCAGCCAGTCCACCGGCTGCGCGCCAAACAGCTTCCACAGCGCCGCCAGCACGCCGGAAACCGGGTGGAAAATCAGGTTCTTCCAGATCAGCGCACCGACGGTGGGCATGATGAAGAACGGCGAGATCAGCAGCACCCGCACCAGCCCGCGGCCGAAAAACTCGCTGGCCTCCAGTAAGGCACTGATCAACACCCCCAGCACCACGCTGATCAGCAGCACGCTGCCCACCAGCAACAAGGTATTGGTAGCGCCGGGCAGAAAGCCCGAGTCGGTGATGAAGTAAGTGAAGTTCTCCAGGCCCACGAATTGGTTTTCGCCGGGGTAGAGCAGGTTGTAGCGGATCAGCGAAAAGTACAGGGTCATGCCCAGCGGCACGATCATCCACAGCAGCAACAGGGCCACCGAGGGGCTGACCAGGAACCAGCCGGGGTTGCGCAGGCGGCTTTTAGACGTATTCATGACAATCAGAACCCATTGGAGGCAAACAGAATCGGCCTTGGAATGCGGTCAATGTAGGCGCTGGCTTGCCAGCTCCCACATTGACGGTGGTGAGCCTGGGCTATTTGGGGTAGCCGGCGCGCTTCATTTCCCGCTCGGTGGTGGTTTGCGCCGCCGCCAGGGCCTGGTCCACGCTCTGCTGGCCGGTCAGGGCGCCGGAGAAGAACTTGCCCACCTGGGTACCAATGGCCTGGAACTCGGGAATGGTCACCAACTGGATACCGATGTAGGGCACGGGCTTGACGGTCGGTTTGGTCGGGTCCGCGACTTTCAACGACTCCAGCGTCACCTTGGCAAAGGGGGCGGCCTGCATGTATTGCTCGCTGTAGGTCGAGGCGCGGGTGCCTGGCGGCACATTGGCGATGCCATCGGTCTTGGCCACCAGCGCGCCGTACTCCTTGGATGTCGCCCAGGCACTGAAGACCTTGGCGGCGTCCTTGGCCTTGGAGCTGGCCGGGATCGCCAGGGACCAGGAATACAGCCACGAGGTGCCTTTGTCGGTGACCTGCTGCGGGGCAAAGGTGAAGCCCACGTGGTCGGCGACTTTGCTCTGGGTCTTGTCGGTGACAAACGAGCCGGCGACGCTGGCATCCACCCAGATCGCGCATTTGCCGCTGTTGAACAGCGCCAGGTTTTCATTGAAGCCGTTACTCGAGGCGCCGGGTGGGCCGGACTTCTTCATGTTGTCGACATAGAAGTTCAGCGCGTCCTTCCACTCAGGACCATTGAATTCGGGTTGCCACTTCTCATCGAACCAACGCGCGCCATAGCCATTGGCCAGGGTGGTGATCAGGGCCATGTTCTCACCCCAGCCGGCCTTGCCGCGCAGGCACAGGCCGTATTGCTCCTTGCTCTTGTCGGTGAGCTTTTGCGCAAACTCGCCAATCTGCACCCAGGTCGGATGCGCTGGCATGTTCAGCCCGGCAGCCTTGAACAGGTCAGTGCGGTAGTAGGTGATGGAGCTTTCGGCATAGAACGGCAGGGCGTACAGCGAGCCCTTGACCGAAAGGCCGTCGCGCACCGAAGGGAACACGTCGTCCAGGTCGTAGGAGGCCGGCAGATCCTTCATCGGCTCCAGCCAGCCCTTGGCGCCCCAGAGTGCGGCTTCGTACATGCCGATGGTCAGCACATCGAACTGCCCGCCCTGGGTCGCAATGTCAGTCGTCAGGCGTTGGCGCAGCACATTCTCTTCGAGCACCACCCAGTTCAACGTGATGTCCGGATGCTCGGCCTCGAAGGTTTTCGAGAGCTTTTGCATGCGGATCATGTCGCTGTTGTTGACGGTGGCAATGGTCAGGGTTTGCGCGCCAAGGCTGACGGCGCTGAGGGTCATGCAGGTACAGGCAAGCAGAGCTTTTGCTGGGAAATTCATCGCGCACTCCATTTCTGCGCCCAGGGGCTGCAGAAGGACAGTTTTTGTTGTTGTGTCTTCCCAGGCGGCAGGAAGAGTGTGCGTCGATTACAGCCTTCTGCAGGCGCGGTGACAAATCCTTGGGAGCACTTGAAGTGATACTTTTTTGCACTGGGCTGCAAGGCGTTCAATATCTAGCAGGGGAGCGGCGACCTGTTATTTCTGACAGTAGACGGGAAAGAACAGGAGAGGGTTAATAGTTTGGTAAACCTAACCAGGAGATGTTTATGAACTGCTCTCGCGTCAATCCTCAAGGCCACACCCTCTATAAAATCGCATTGGGCTTACTTATGGCGGTTTTTATCGGGGGCTGTAAAACACCACCTCCGGAACCACGCGAACCTCCTTGTACTCAGGCGGGGTATTTTAAAAGTACTGACAGAGTCGGGGGGTTCTACCGATGTGTGTATGACAAAGAGATCCAGCGTTGGATTCAGTATCCTTTTACATGTCCCGTCGGGCTGGAGTTTGACGAGCGTGTGACCGCATGTGTGAGGCCCTGATATTTTCGGAAAGCACTGTCTGTTGGGTGAGCCAACGCATAAAAACCAGGGGATAAGTGCATTGCACCTATCCCCTGGTTTGCTGTAGCTCAACCCGGAAAGTGTCGCTGTTGGATCCAGACGTCATCTATATCGTAGACCCCGCCAGTTGTCGGATTCATAACCGCGATTGAGGCTTGAAAATTACCGCCTTTCCAATAACCCATGTACTCATCGACATAGTTCCATGTATTAAGGTTTGTTACGGTAATGTTGCGCGTCAAATTAGCCAGGTGAATATACATGCTGGTTGGCCCACCAATGCTTGCAAACTTGTTGACCCTGTATTTGAACCTGACTCGATAATACCCATAGTCGACCGGGGTATATATTTTGTAGATTCTGACACCATCCCCTGTCATGGGTCCGTGCCGCAGGTAATAGTTGCCGTCCGCCTCGCGCTGGATGCTTTTCTGTTCGGGGTACTGGCTGATCCAGCCATTCATGAACCCACCGGTAAAGGGCGTTTTGTCTGAGATCAGCAGGCTCAATATGGAATACGTAACCACGGGAAACTCAAGTGCTTGCCACTCATCAGTACTGTGATTGAGGGCCACTTTGAACTGCATTGTCAGTCGAGTGCCGTTCCCCAGGTCTCTCAGGTAGGTATTGAGTACCGTCAGCAATTGATACCCTTGATTCAACCACCCATCACTCACCCGTGCACCCTGGGTACCATCCAGCAGGGTCAAGTTGTGTGCCGTGCCGTCGGGTTTGTTACCGATCAGGCGCAGCCATACGGGCTGGTTCCTGGCAATGAACGGCCAAGTCCCCAACCTTGCTGTTGCATCACCGATCAACTCGTCCACATTGAGTACGCCGTTAGCTGCTTCATCAATACGGATCACGGTTTTGTTCAGTTCGGCCGCAGGAATAGCCTTCAGCGTAACGGTCAACACTGCAGACGAACGGAGTTCGCCATTGCGCCAGACCGTATATTTCAAGGTGAAGGTGGTGTCATGGTTGCCAATATTGGCTGCAATCAGCGCCGCCGGCAGGTCGAAGGTGACCGTTCCATCCGTTTCTCCGTCTTTTGGTCCGATCAGCCCTGAGCCTGCTCCCGGCGCGCCGACCACCTCCAGGGTGAGTCTGTCGGAGGTATACATCGGGCTATACGTCGCGTTTACCTTGGCCCCGTACTGTGCGACAAGTGGCAACAGGGTCACCGAGCTGCCAGAGCCGGTAGCCCCCACCAATTCGGGTAGCGGAAACTGCGCCGGGACGGCCTGGACGGTATACCTGCGTTCCGGGAACCACAGGGCATTGGACTTGTTGTTGGTTTGGTCGAACGTCGCGCCAAAACGCATGAGAAATTGCGAGCCATCCTTGAGCTGGCGCAGTTCAAGTACCGGTGCCGGTGACTGGATACCGTTCTGTTCGCCGGTATAGGTCACCAGGTCGCCGTCGAACAGCACAGCGTAGAACGGTGTGTCATTGGCATACGTGCCACTGAGTTCAAACCACATCCGTTGATAGCGACTGATAAAGCTCCAGCGTTCGACCATGGCGCGTTCAGTACCGATCAACCGGCTGATGTCCAGCACGCTGGTGGTATGGCCTTCGAGGTAGGGCAGGGGCAGCACAGGCGCCAGCAGGTACAGGCTCAGCACCGGCGAAGGTTTTTGATGGACACCTAACAAGACGAAGTACTGCACCTCGATGTAGCGCCCGTAGCCATTGAGGTTGGCCCCAATCACCTCTGGGGGCACCTCAAAGTGCACGGTCTTGGAGGTATTGCCATCCTTCGTTTCACAATGGGTCCCAATCTCCGGGATACCGGTCCAACACGCGAGCACCCGATGGCTGGACAGCATCTGCGGGTAGGTGACGGCAATGGTCGCCCCGTGCAGCGCGGCCTCGGGCACCAGTTGGTCGGGATAGCGCTGGGCTTGCAACACTTCCGGCCGCAGCAGGTCCAGGGCTTCACCGACGGTGACGGTCAACACTTCCGAGTAGCGCGTGGCACCGCCACTGGCAGGCACCAGCGAATAGCTGAAGCGAATTTCGCCATTCCTGCTGGCAACGATCAGCGCCTCATCCAGGTTGAACAACACGGGTTTGCCCGCCGTTGCGGAGTTGAGGGAAATCTCGTCACTGGCCGAACCGTTGCTGGTAGCCCCCAGCAAGGTCCACTTGAACACATCGCCTGGGATCGTTCGTGTGTACGGCAGGGTCGCCTGGACCAGGCCGCCTTTTATGCGCGCCGGGTCCAGATTGTTGAACTCGTCCACATATTGCATCTGCGGCGCTGGGAGATCGGCATAGCGCAGGCCAAAGGTCACTTCCAGTACCTCGGACTTGCGTATGGCCTGGATGGCGGGGTTCATGACCTGTGTCGTGCCGTTATCGACGAGGTAGAACACCCGGACGGGGCCAAGCCCGACGAAACGTTCGAATTTTTCCTGGAGGACAATCCGATACCGCTCTGGCGGCGGCTCGGCGCCTGCCAATAAGGTCTCTTCATAAAACACCAGGCCGCCTCCTGACCGCACCGCCTCCATACGCAGTGTCACGTTGTAGTTGCGGTCGTAAGGGGTGTAGCGCGGAAAGATGACTTTGATATAGGGATGTTCAGGGTCAATGTTGCCGCCTTCGTTCTGCTCGATGGTCATCGCCGGCATCGTGCTTTTCGTACCATGAACCGTAATGTTCCGGCGCTGGGAGCGGGCGAGGAACACACCACCGGCTGTTGTCAGGGTGTATTCGAACTGCATGTGCCCATTGAGCACTGCTTCGAGGTCTTTCAGGTCTATCGGGACGGTGGACGACAGCTCGATTCGCGCTGGAAACGGCGCCAGGGTCCTCTCAAAGGACGCGCCCGCAGCATCGGCCCCGCTCAACGTCACGACAATCAAGGCACCGGCCGGTGTCAGCGTGCCATCAGGCAGCCTTCTGGGCACCACCATTTCCAAGAAGAAGCCTGAACTATGTATATCGAGATTGACGTCAATGACGGAGTACCCGCCTACCACGAAGTGCGCTGCCGGGAGCAGTTTACGATCCAGATTGCTCACCACCGTGACGGCCTGCGACCACTGCTGCAGCTCACCGGAATAGTTGAACACCTTGTCATACAGCCGGAAGCGAATAATGACCTCGCCACTACCGCCCAAATAGATGGTTGACTCAGGGATCACCACGGTAATGGGCTTGATGCCGGCGACATGCTCGTCATCAATCCGCAGCTTCGTCGGATGGCCGTTCCAATGCACTTCGGCAGTGTCACCTACCGTGATGTTGGGGTAGGGGTCGATTGTCAGTTCCACGTTCTCCTTGGCGCGTTCGGGGTCAAGATCATTGCCCACCAGGTCGGGCGGCAGGTGTATCACCAGCTCGGTGTGATAGGACAATGCAGGATCTTTACTGACCCCGCCCGGGCGAGTGGTCTTGACATACCAGGTCTCACGAGGGGAAGTACTGGGGATGTCAGTACCTCTGCGAGTGACCTCGACAAAACAGGGATAGATAAAGTTTTCCGGAATAAGCTCCGGAAAGATGACCAACTGCAAAAGATGTTTGTCCAGATCCTCATCCCTGACCTGATCCGAGGCGATGGCAAAGTGATCGCTGCCCATATAGAACTTGTAGGAGTCACCTACCTCGAGTTTGGTCCAGCGCTGTAAATGCAAGGTCATCCAAGGCCGGGTCGAGCTGATGCCGAGCCCACGCGCAGCTCCCGGCAGCGGGATCACCTGGTCGCTGACAAAGGGTGGGGCCAACTCGTCTGCATCAGTCGGTTGCCCAGGTTCGGGGTTATGCGGCAGGCGAGGCAAAGCGGGCGGAATAGGTGGCGCGGGCTTCTTCATCGAGGGTGCTCCTTGTGCAGGAAAACTGGACAAAGACATCACACACCCAAGGTGGTCGTGCAGGTAACTGTCAAAATTGACAGTGGCGACGGGCGGTTGTGAATGAAGCGTTCTCAGCCGCTCAGGCCAGGTTCTGCTCGGTCAGGCGCTGTACCGCCAGGCGTCGGTAATGCGACGGCGTCATGCCTTTGAGCTGCTGGAAGCGCCGGTTGAAATTGGAGATGTTGTTGAAGCCCGACTCGAAGCACACATCGGTCACTGCCTTATCGCCATCGGCCAGCAGTTCGCAGGACTTGCTGATCCGCAGGCGATTGACGAACTCGATGAAGGTGCGGCCGGTGGCTTGCTTGAACACCCGGGAAAAGTAGGTGGGTTTCATCCCCAGGTAGTGTGCGACTTCTTCCAGGGACAATTCCCGCGCGTAATGGGCAAAAATGTAGTCCACCGCACGGTTGGTCCTGTCGATGCTGTGCTCATCGGCCAACTGCGCGGTGGCTCCTCCCGACAGCACTTGGTAGTCCTCGCAGGCACAGAGCGCCTCCAGCAGCACAAAAAAATGCCCCAGCCGCGCCATCCCATGGGTGTCTTCGATGCGCTGCATCAAGGTCAACGCCTGGGCGATGGTCTTTTGGCAGCGGAACTCAATGCCGTACTGTGCCCGCTCCAACAGCGGCGAGAGGCTCTTGAGTTCAGTGAAGACCTGGCTGCCGCCTTCCAGCAACTCATCGGTGAAATTCACCAACATGTCGCGCTTGGGCACCACTTCGTCTTCCTCCACCTGGCTGATCCAGTTGTGGGGCAAGTTGGGGCCGGTAAGGAACAGGCTTTGCGGGTGGAAGTTGCCGATATAGTCGCCGATAAACACCTTGCCGGAGCTGGCGACAATCAGGTGCAACTCGTACTCCTTGTGGAAGTGCCAGCGCACCAGCGGGCAGGGGAAGCCGTGCTGGCGATAGATGATGGACAGGCCGTTGTGATCGTCCATCAACTCGTAGGAAGGGTCGGTGATGCGCGTTGCTCGGCTCATGCTGGCGTCGCTTTTATTGTGGTTGCGCAGCCGATAATGCCCCGTTGCGCGCCACCTCGCCAGCGTCGGTGTTTAAAGAGCGCGGTTTTTTGCCTCGATCCACTGCGCCATGTACTGGGTACTTTTATGCAGGTGGTGGCGCAACATGCTGCCGGTAAAGTTGTTGCGCCGGTGCTGCGCCAGTTCGCCCAGGCAATGTTGCAGGCGTTCAACCAGTGCGGGCCCGTGGACCTGCGGGGCAAAGCGACGGGCCAGCAGCGCACGGCCATTGGCCTGGGCCTCGGTCCAGGCTTGCCGATCCTCGTATAGCGCCACGGCGGCGGCGGCCAGGGCCGTGGCGCTCTGGGCGACCGTCCCGGGCCAGGGCTGCCCGTCGGTCATGCCTTCGGCACCGATGGGGGTGGTAATGCTCGGGGTGCCGCAGAGCATGCCATCGGCCAGCTTGCCCTTGATCCCGGCACCGAAGCGCAACGGGGCCAGGCAGATGCGCGCAGCCGACATCACTTGCAGGGCGTCCTCGGCCCAGTTCATCACATGAAAACCCTGGGCCGGATTGTGCAGCGCGGTGGCCTTGGGGGGGGGGTAGGCACCATAGATGTGCAACTGGGCGCCGGGGAGCTGCTGGCGAATCAACGGCCAGAGGCTGTTTTTCATCCAGAGCACCGCATCCCAGTTGGGGGCGTGGCGGAAGTTACCGATGCTCAGGAAATGCGCGCGGTCCTCATAGGGGATAAACCCCTCGCTGGGGGCGTCGATCATCAACGGGCACCAGTGGAGCAGGGCGGCGGGCACCTTGAACTGTTCGGTGAGCAGTTGGATCTCCACATCGGAAATCATCAGGCTGATATCACAGCGGTAGATCGCCGCGATCTCGCGCTTGGCCAGGTCGGTATCGGCCATCCTCTGGAACTCTTCGTCCAGGGCCGGGGCGAACACGGGGCTGAAGTCATCCGCGTGTGGCTGCTGCTTCAGGTAGTCTTTCAGGCGCTGCTGGCGGGCATCACGCAGGCTTTGCAAGTCCGAGGTTTCCAGGACGCGCAGGGCATCCGGGCAATGCTTCTCCACCCGCCAGCCGAACTGCTCCTCCATCATAAAGCGATCGAACAACACGATATCCGGGGCCAGTTCACGGATAAAGTCGTCGAAACTGCAGTTATTGAGCTCGATGGCGCATTCGCGGATACCCAGTGCCGCCAGGTCAGCCTTGTGCTCACCGATAGCGGCCGGGCTGCTGAAGGTGATGGCCCAGCCTTGCGCCAGAAAACTTTCCAGGATCTGCATCATATGCCCGCCGGCGGCCGAGGAGCGGGGCTCCGGCCAGACGTAACCGATAACCAGGACGTGGGTGGCAGGCTGACTTTTCAACGGTGAATTCCTTCAAGGGCAGGCAAACGCGACGCAATTAAACCACAGCAGCCCGGCGCGGGCGCAGTCATGACATTTTGTGTTCGGCCATAGGTGTCATTCGCACTTTGTGGTTAACTTCCGCCTCTCGAATTCGTTTCATCTAACCCAGCATAAGGATTCCGTTCATGGCTCAAGTCACCCTCAAAGGCAACCCGGTCCAGGTTGAAGGCCAGTTGCCGCAAATCGGTAGCCAGGCCCTCGACTTTTCCCTGACCGCAGGCGATCTGTCGGACGTCACCCTGGCGACTTTCGCCGGCAAGCGCAAAGTACTGAACATCTTCCCAAGCGTTGACACCCCGACCTGCGCCACGTCGGTACGCAAGTTCAATGCCCAGGCCAACGAGCTGAACAACACCGTTGTACTGTGCATCTCCACCGACCTGCCATTTGCCCAGGCGCGTTTCTGCGGCGCCGAAGGCCTGGAAAACGTGAAGAGCCTGTCGGACTTCCGCAGCGCCGATTTTGCCGTTGACTACGGTGTATCCATTGCCGACGGCGCCCTCAAGGGCCTGACCGCCCGCGCCGTGGTGGTACTGGACGAAAACGACAAGGTGCTGCACAGCGAGCTGGTTGGCGAAATCGCCGAAGAGCCAAACTACGAAGCGGCCCTGGCTGTACTGAAGTAATTGCGGCAGCGCGTTACTGTCGCTTTGCAGTAACACGTATGATGCATGCTTGCGGCCTGGCCTAGTCCAGGCCGTTTTTATTTGTGCTTCAGCGGTTTAGGCCAAATAGCTGATGTTGCCCCACGAAAAGTAAATGTTTGTAAGCCTGAAGGTAAATAGCCGGTAAAGGCGCTTTTCTAAACGCGCCCCAGTGCTTATCTTTCAGCCTCCCACAGTAGAAGCCCTCGCCTCCAATGGTTGATCAATCCATGCAATCGTCCCCCCGTAGTTCCCGCCGCTGGCTGTTTGGCTTGCTCGTCCTGTTGGTTGTTGCCTTCCTGTGCTGGAAATTCTGGCCGACCGGCGCCGCCCAGAAGGAGGCCCCGGCAGCCAGGACCAGCAAGACCGGGATGATGCGTCCCGGCTTCGGCGGCTCGGGTGCTGCGGTGCCGGTACGCGTCGCACCCGCGGTCGCAGGGGATTTCCCGGTGTACTACAAGGCACTGGGGACGGTGACGGCTTTGAATACCATCAATGTGCGCAGCCGGGTCGGGGGAGAGCTGGTCAAGATCGCCTTTGAAGAGGGGCAGATGGTCAAGGCCGGCGACCTGCTGGCGGAAATCGACCCGCGCAGTTATCAGAATGCCTTGCTCCAGGCCCAGGGCACGCTGATGCAAAACCAGGCGCAGTTGAAAAACGCTCAGGTTGACCTTGAGCGTTATCGCGGCCTCTACGAACAGGACAGCATCGCCAAGCAGACCCTGGACACCGCTGCCGCGCTGGTCCTGCAATACCAGGGCACGGTCAAGACCAACCAGGGGGCGGTGGATGACGCCAAGCTCAACCTTGAGTTCACCAAGATCCGTGCGCCGATTTCCGGGCGCGTCGGCTTGCGCCAGTTGGACGTCGGTAACCTGGTGGCGGCTAATGACACCACCGCCCTGGCGATCATCACCCAGACCCAGCCGATCAGCGTGGCGTTCACCTTGCCGGAAAACACCCTGCAAACCGTACTGGCCCGCTATCGCGGTGGCAACAAGCTGCCGGTGCAGGCCTGGGACCGTGGCGACCTGCAACTGCAAGCCACCGGCGTGCTGCAAAGCCTGGACAACCAGATCGACGTCACCACCGGCACCCTGAAATTCAAGGCGCGCTTCGATAACCACGACCAGGTGCTGTTCCCCAACCAGTTCGTCAACGTGCGGCTGCTGGCCGACACCCTGAAAAACGTGGTGCTGGTGCCTTCGGCCGCGATTCAGTTCGGCACCAATGGCACCTTTGTCTACGCCCTGGACGGTGACAAGAAGGTCAAGATTCGCACCCTGGTGATTGGTGAGACCGATGGCCAGAACACCGTGGTCAAGGAAGGCCTGGCCGCCGGCGATCGCGTAGTGCTGGAAGGCACCGATCGCCTGAAAGATGGCACCGATGTGGAAGTGGTCAACGACAGCAACCAGGTGCCCACCGGCCCGACCGAACACTTGCAGGGCAAACCCGCGGCACAAGGCGAAGGCAGCCCGGCGGCTGACGCCGGCAAGGCGCAAAAGGCCGGCGCATGAACCTGTCACGGCTGTTTATCCTCAGGCCCGTTGCCACCACCCTGAGCATGCTGGCCATTGTCCTGGCTGGCCTGATCGCCTATCGCTTGATGCCGGTGTCGGCCTTGCCCCAGGTGGATTACCCGACCATCCGCGTCATGACCCTGTACCCCGGCGCCAGCCCGGACGTGATGACCAGCGCGGTCACCGCGCCCCTGGAACGCCAGTTCGGGCAAATGCCGGGCCTGACGCAGATGGCCTCCACCAGTTCCGGCGGGGCCTCGGTCCTGACCCTGCGCTTCAACCTCGACGTCAATATGGACGTGGCCGAGCAACAGGTGCAGGCGGCGATCAACGCGGCCAGCAACCTGTTGCCCTCGGACCTGCCGGCGCCGCCGGTGTACAACAAGGTCAACCCGGCCGATACCCCGGTACTGACCCTGGCCGTCACCTCCAAGACCATGCTGTTGCCCAAGCTCAATGACCTGGTCGATACGCGCATGGCGCAAAAGATCGCGCAGATCAGCGGCGTGGGCATGGTCAGCATCGCCGGCGGCCAGCGCCAGGCCGTGCGGATCAAGGTCAACCCCGAGGCCCTGGCGGCCAATGGCTTGAACCTGGCCGACGTACGCAGCCTGATCGCCGCCTCCAACGTCAACCAACCCAAGGGCAACTTCGACGGCCCGACACGGGTGTCGATGCTCGATGCCAACGACCAGTTGGTATCGCCCGAGCAGTACGCCGAACTGATCCTGGCCTACAGCAATGGTGCACCGCTGCGCCTCAAAGACGTCGCGCAAATCGTCGATGGCGCAGAAAACGAACGCCTAGCCGCCTGGGCCAATGAAAACCAGGCGGTATTGCTCAATATCCAGCGCCAGCCGGGCGCCAACGTGATCGAGGTGGTGGACCGGATCAAGGCGCTGCTGCCGAGCATCACCGACAACCTGCCAGCCGGCCTCGACGTGACGGTACTCACCGACCGCACCCAGACCATCCGCGCCTCGGTCACCGATGTGCAGCATGAACTGCTGATCGCCATTGCTTTGGTGGTAATGGTGACGTTCCTGTTCCTGCGCCGTTTCAGCGCCACCATCATCCCGTCGATTGCCGTGCCGTTGTCGCTGATCGGCACCTTTGGCGTGATGTACCTGGCTGGCTTCTCCATCAATAACCTGACGCTGATGGCCCTGACCATCGCCACCGGGTTTGTGGTGGACGATGCCATCGTGATGCTGGAGAACATTTCCCGCTATATCGAGGAAGGCGAGACGCCGATGGCGGCTGCGCTCAAGGGCGCCAAGCAGATCGGCTTCACCCTGATTTCCCTGACCCTGTCGCTGATCGCGGTGTTGATCCCGCTACTGTTCATGGCCGATGTGGTCGGGCGGCTGTTCCGCGAATTTGCCATCACCCTGGCGGTGGCGATCCTGATTTCCCTGGTGGTGTCCCTGACCCTGACGCCGATGATGTGCGCACGCCTGCTCAAGCGCGAACCCAAGGAAGCAGAACAAGGGCGTTTCTACAAGGCCAGTGGCGCGTGGATCGACTGGCTGGTTGCCGCCTACGGGCGCAAGCTGCAATGGGTGCTCAAGCATCAGCCGCTGACCCTGTTGGTGGCCATTGCCACCCTGGGCCTGACGGTGGTGTTGTACCTGGTGGTGCCCAAGGGCTTCTTCCCGGTGCAGGACACCGGGGTGATCCAGGGCATTTCCGAGGCACCCCAGTCGATATCCTTTGCGGCCATGAGCCAGCGCCAGCAGGAGCTGGCGAAGATCATCCTCGAAGATCCCGCAGTGGAAAGTCTTTCTTCCTACATTGGCGTCGATGGCGATAACGCCACCCTCAATAGCGGCCGCCTGCTGATCAACCTCAAGCCCCATAAAGAGCGGGACTTGAGCGCCGTCGAGGTGATTGCGCGCCTGCAACCGACACTGGACAAACTGGTGGGCATCCGCCTGTTTATGCAGCCGGTGCAGGACCTGACCATCGAAGACCGTGTCAGCCGCACCCAGTACCAATTCAGCATGTCCTCCCCGGATGCCGACCTGCTGGCCCTGTGGAGCGGCAAGCTGGTACAGGCCCTGAGCCAGTACCCGGAACTCACCGATGTGGCCAGCGACCTGCAGGACAAAGGCTTGCAGGTGTACATGGTGATCGACCGCGATGCGGCCTCGCGCCTGGGCGTGTCGGTGGCCAATATCACCGATGCCCTGTACGACGCCTTCGGCCAGCGGCAGATTTCCACGATCTACACCCAGGCCAGCCAGTACCGCGTGGTGCTGCAGGCCCAGTCCGGCGAAAGCCTGGGGCCGGACGCGCTGAACCAGATCCATGTGAAAACCACCGATGGCGGCCAGGTGCGTCTGTCCAGCCTGGCCCGCATCGAGCAGCGCCAGGCGCAGTTGGCGATTACCCATATCGGCCAGTTCCCCGCAGTAATGATGTCATTCAACCTGGCCCCCGGCGTGGCCCTGGGCAAGGGTGTGGAGCTGATCAACCAGGTGCAGAAGGATATTGGCATGCCGGTCGGCGTGCAGACCCAGTTCCAGGGCGCCGCCCAGGCGTTCGAAGCCTCGCTGTCGAGTACGTTGCTGTTGATCCTGGCGGCAGTGGTGACCATGTATATCGTGCTGGGCGTGCTGTACGAGAGCTATATCCACCCGATCACCATCCTCTCGACCTTGCCATCGGCAGCGGTGGGGGCCTTGCTGGCGTTGCTGCTCACGGGCAATGACCTGGGGATGATCGCGATCATCGGCATCATCCTGCTGATCGGCATCGTGAAGAAGAACGCGATCATGATGATCGACTTCGCCCTCGACGCCGAACGCAACCAGGGCCTGGACCCGCAGACCGCGATCTACCAGGCGGCGTTGCTGCGTTTCAGGCCGATCCTGATGACCACCCTGGCGGCGCTGTTCGGTGCGGTGCCCTTGATGCTGGCCACTGGCTCCGGCGCAGAGTTGCGCCAACCCCTGGGCCTGGTGATGGTCGGTGGCTTGCTGTTGAGTCAGATCCTCACGCTGTTTACCACGCCGGTGATCTATCTGTACTTCGACCGCCTTGGCCGTCGCTGGCGCAAGTCCGAAGCGCTGGAGCCGGTTGAGCCATGAACCTGTCCGGACCTTTTATCCGCCGGCCGGTAGCCACCATGCTGCTGAGCCTGGCGATCATGTTGCTGGGTGGTGTCAGTTTCAGCCTGCTGCCAGTGTCGCCGTTGCCGCAGATCGACTTCCCGGTGATTGTGGTCTCTGCCAGCCTGCCTGGCGCGAGTCCGGAAGTGATGGCGTCTACCGTGGCCACGCCGCTGGAACGGTCCTTTGGCGCGATTGCCGGGGTCACCACCCTCAGCAGTTCGTCCAGCCAGGGCTCGACCCGGGTGATTCTGGCGTTTGACTCCGACCGTGATATCAACGGCGCGGCGCGGGAAGTGCAGGCGGCAATCAACGCCTCGCGCAACCTGTTGCCCAGCGGCATGCGCAGCATGCCCACCTACAGGAAGATCAACCCGTCCCAGGCACCGATCATGGTGCTGTCGCTGACCTCGGACGTGTTGCCCAAGGGCCAGCTCTACGACCTGGCGTCCACCATCCTCTCGCAAAGCCTGTCCCAGGTACCGGGCGTGGGCGAAGTGCAGATCGGCGGCAGCTCCCTGCCGGCGGTGCGCATCGAGCTGGAGCCCAAGGCCCTCGACCAGTACGGCGTGTCCCTGGATGAAGTGCGCGACACCATAGCCAATGCCAACGTGCGCCGGCCCAAGGGCTCGGTGGAAGATGGCGAGCGCAACTGGCAGATCCAGGCCAATGACCAGCTGGAAAAGGCCAAGGATTATGAGCCGCTGCTGATCCGCTACCAGGACGGTGCCGCCTTGCGCCTGAGCGATGTGGCGAAGATCAGCGATGGCGTCGAAGACCGCTACAACAGCGGTTTTTTCAACAATGATGCGGCGGTGTTGCTGGTGATCAACCGCCAGTCCGGCGCCAACATCATCGAGACCGTCAAGCAGATCAAGGCCCAGTTGCCGGCGTTGCAGGCGGTGTTGCCGTCCAGCGTCAAGCTCAACCTGGCCATGGATCGTTCGCCGGTGATCACCGCCACCCTGCATGAGGCAGAAATGACCCTGCTGATTGCCGTGGCCCTGGTGATCCTGGTGGTGTACCTGTTCCTCGGCAACTTCCGCGCCTCGCTGATCCCGACCCTGGCGGTACCGGTGTCGCTGGTGGGCACCTTTGCGATCATGTACCTCTATGGGTTTTCCCTGAACAACCTGTCGCTGATGGCCCTGATCCTCGCCACCGGCCTGGTGGTGGACGATGCCATCGTGGTGCTGGAGAACATTTCCCGGCATATCGACAACGGTATCGCGCCAATGAAGGCTGCGTACCTGGGGGCCAAGGAGGTCGGTTTTACCCTGCTGTCGATGAACGTGTCGCTGGTGGCGGTGTTCCTGTCGATCCTGTTTATGGGCGGTATTGTCACCAGCCTGTTCCGTGAATTTTCCATCACCCTGGCGGCGGCGATCATTGTGTCGCTGGTGGTTTCGCTGACCCTGACCCCGATGCTCTGCGCGCGCTGGCTCAAGCCCCATGTCAAAGGGCAGGAGACCGGTTTGCAGCGCTGGAGCCAGAAGGTCAACGACCATATGGTCGCGGGTTACGCCCGTAGCCTGGACTGGGTGCTGCGGCACAAGCGCCTGACCCTGCTCAGCCTGTTCGTGACCATCGGGGTGAATATCGCGCTGTATGTGGTGGTGCCCAAAACCTTTATGCCGCAACAGGACACCGGGCAATTGATCGGTTTTGTGCGCGGCGATGACGGCCTGTCATTCAGCGTCATGCAGCCGAAGATGGAGATCTTCCGCAAAGCCGTGTTGCAAGACCCAGCAGTGGAAAGCGTGGCGGGTTTTATCGGTGGCAGCAACGGCACCAACAACGCGGTGATGCTGGTACGCCTCAAGCCGATCAAGGAACGCCAGCTGTCGGCCCAGGCGGTGATCGAGCGCTTGCGCAAGAACGTGCCCCTGGTACCCGGTGGCCGCTTGATGCTGATGGCCGACCAGGACCTGCAATTTGGTGGTGGCCGCGACCAGACGTCTTCGCAATATTCCTACATCCTGCAAAGTGGCGACCTGGCGGCCTTGCGCCTGTGGTACCCGAAAGTGGTCGCCGCGCTGCGCGAGCTGCCGGAACTGACCGCCATCGACGCCCGCGAAGGGCGGGGTGCGCAACAAGTGACGCTGATTGTCGATCGCGATCAGGCCAAGCGCCTGGGCGTGGACATGAACATGGTTACCTCGGTGCTGAACAACGCCTACAGCCAGCGGCAGATTTCCACCATTTATGACAGCCTCAACCAGTACCGGGTGGTGATGGAGGTCAATCCGAAATACGCCCAGGACCCGATCACCCTCAATCAGGTGCAGGTGATTACCGCTGACGGCGCGCGAATTCCGCTGTCGACCATTGCCCACTACGAAAACAGCCTGGCCGACGACCGCGTCAGCCACGAAGGGCAGTTTGCCTCCGAAGACATTGCTTTCGACATGGCCCCCGGGGTCACGGTGGAGCAGGGCACGGCCGCCATCGAGCGGGCGATTGCAAAGGTCGGCTTGCCGGAAGACGTGATCGCCAAGATGGCCGGCACCGCCGATGCCTTCGCCGCTACCCAGAAAAGCCAGCCGTTCATGATCCTCGGTGCATTGGTCGCGGTGTATCTGGTGCTGGGGATTCTCTATGAAAGCTACATTCACCCGCTGACCATCCTCTCGACCCTGCCCTCGGCCGGGGTCGGCGCGCTGTTGTCGATCTACGTGCTGGGCGGCGAGTTCAGCCTGATCTCGCTGTTGGGCCTGTTCCTGCTGATTGGCGTGGTGAAGAAAAACGCGATCCTGATGATCGACCTGGCCCTGCAGCTGGAGCGCAAGGAAGGCATGCAGCCCCTGGAATCCATACGCAGTGCTTGTTTGCTGCGCTTGCGGCCGATCCTGATGACCACCCTGGCGGCGATCCTCGGGGCTTTGCCGTTGCTGCTGAGCACCGCCGAAGGCGCGGAAATGCGCCAGCCCCTGGGCTTGACCATTATCGGCGGGCTGGTCTTCAGCCAGATCCTGACCCTTTACACCACCCCGGTGGTTTACCTCTATCTCGACCGCCTGCGCCACCGTTTCAACGGCTGGCGCGGGGTGCGTACCGACGCTGCCCTGGACACTCCGCTATGACCGAATCAATTGTTTTCCGGGCCCCTGCACTGACGATGATGTTTTGCGCCGTGTTCCTCAGCGCCTGCGCCATCGGCCCCGATTACCAGCGCCCGCAAGTTGCCGAGCCGGCGCAGTACAAAGAAGCCCAGGGCTGGCGCCAGGCCGCCCCTAGCGATGCCCTGGCCCGTGGCGCCTGGTGGGAGCTGTATGGCGACCAGCAACTCAACAGCCTGGTGGACAAGCTCAACAACGCCAACCAGACCGTGGCCCAGGCCGAAGCCCGCTACCGCCAGGCCCAGGCCACGGCACGCAGCTCCCGTGGCGCGTTCTTTCCGACCGTCGACCTGAGCGCCGGGAAAACCCGCGCCAGCCAGGGCACGGGTAGCAGTAATGCGAGCTTGAGCAGCTCCAGCAGTGGTATCCGCGACACCCTCAACACTCAGTTGGGGGTGAGCTGGGAAGCCGATATCTGGGGCAAATTACGCCGAGGCCTGGAAGCCAGCGACGCCAGCGCCCAAGCCAGCGCCGCCGACCTGGCGGCCATGCGCCTGAGCCAGCAGTCGGAACTGGTGCAGAACTACCTGCAATTGCGGGTCATGGACGAACAGACGCGCTTGCTGCAAACCACCGTCGAGACCTATCAGCGCTCGCTGCAAATGACCCAGAACCAGTACCGCGCCGGTGTCTCAGGCAAGGACGCCGTCGCCCAGGCCCAGACCCAGCTCAAGAGTACCCAGGCCAGCCTGATCGACCTGATCTGGCAACGGGCGCAACTGGAAAACGCCATCGCGGTGTTGATCGGCGAACCTCCCGCCATGTTCAACCTGGCGGTGAGCAAGGACATACCGGCACTGCCGCAGATTCCTGCCAACCTGCCATCGCAACTGCTGGAGCGCCGCCCGGATATTGCCTCGGCGGAGCGCGCAGTGATTGCCGCCAACGCCAATATTGGCGTGGCGAAAACCGCCTACTACCCCGACCTGACCCTGAGTCTGGCCGGTGGTTACTCCAGCAGCACCTATGCCGACTGGATCAGCCTGCCCAACCGCTTCTGGTCGGTGGGGCCGAAACTGGCGATGACCCTGTTCGACGGTGGGCAGCGCTCGGCAGAAGTTGACCGCGCCGAAGCGTCCTACGACGAAACCGTGGCCAAGTACCGCCAGACCGTACTCGACGGTTTCCGCGAGGTGGAAAACTACATGGTCCAGCTCAAGGTTCTGGAAGACGAGGCGGGCGTGAGCAACGAGGCCCTTGAGTCCGCACGGGAATCCCTGCGCCTGACCCAGAACCAGTACAAGGCCGGCCTGATTGCCTACCTGGATGTGGTCAACGTCCAGGCGACGGCGTTGAGCAACGAACGTACCGTGCTGACCTTGCTGCAAACCCGGCTGGTGGCCAGCGTGCAACTGATTGCGGCGTTGGGCGGTGGTTGGGATGGCCAGTTGGAGCCAAACAAAAAACCCTGACCCTGTCGGCGATGGTCGTCAACGATAACGGATGAACAGCTGATAAACCCTCAGGGGTTATTACTGACGCCATCGCGGGCAAGCCCGCTTCCACAGGCTGTAGTTTCGCCCCTCCCCAGGCCATACATTTTCAGTAATGGCCTTGTGACAATATTCCACCTGTACGAGAATTACTCTCGCTACAATCCCCCGACTTTTCCCCGGCACGGACGCCGTTCGCATTGTCATCCATGAGACGTCACATGCTTACCGGCAGTTATTCCCCCGCGTTGGTCCTGATCTCCCTGTTTGTGGCCATCCTGGCGTCTTATACCGCCCTGGACCTGACCGGTCGGATTGCCACCGCCAAGGGCCGGGCTGTGTACCTGTGGATGGCCGGCGGCGCCCTGGCCATGGGGATTGGCGTGTGGTCGATGCACTTTATCGGGATGTTGGCGTTTAGCCTGCCCATTGCCCTGGGCTACGACATGGGCATAACGGCGCTGTCGCTGTTGATCGCCGTCCTGTCCAGTGGCTTCGCCCTGTGGCTGGTCAACCAACCGCGTCTGCCGGCCTGGCAACTGGGGTTTGGCGCCTTGATCATGGGGGCGGGGATCAGCACCATGCACTACACCGGCATGGCCGCCATGCGCATGATGCCGGGCATCGACTACGACCCCACCTTGTTCACCGCCTCATTGCTGATTGCCGTGGGGGCCTCGGCCGCCGCCTTATGGATTGCCTTCAAACTGCGGCGCAACACCCCCTATGTACGCCTGGCACGGAGCGCTGCGGCGGTGGTGATGGGCGTGGCCATCGTCGGCATGCATTACACCGGCATGGCGGCGGCGCGTTTTGCCGATGGCAGTTTTTGCGGGGCGTCGGTGGATGGCCTGAGCGGCACCGGCCTGGACAATCTAGTGTTGGTGACCACCCTGGCAATCCTGGCCTTCGCGCTATTGACCTCCTTGCTCGATGCGCGCCTGGAAGCACGCACCGCCGTGTTGGCCGACTCCTTGAGCCTGGCCAACCAGGAACTCACCCACCTGGCCCTGCACGACACGCTGACCGGCCTGCCAAACCGTACGCTGCTGGCCGATCGCATTCAGCAGGCTACCCAGTTGGTCGCGGAGCAAGGTGGGTGTTTTGCTCTGATGTTTATCGACCTCGACGGTTTTAAACCGGTCAATGACGCCTTTGGCCATCATCTGGGTGACCAATTGCTGCGCGAGGTGGGCCTGCGCCTGCGCGAAGACCTGCGCAGCCAGGACACCCTGGCGCGGATCGGCGGCGATGAGTTCGTGTTGCTGGTGCAGTTGAGCCAGCCCGACGATGCGCTGCGTCTGGCCGAACGCCAGGTGGGATTGATCAACCAATCGTTCCGCGTAGCCGAGCATGACTTGAGCATCTCCGCCAGTGTCGGCATTGCCCTGTTCCCCGGTAACGGCGCAACGCCCCAGGAACTGTTGATGAATGCCGATGCGGCGATGTATCACGCCAAGAGCATGGGCAAGAACGGCTACAGCTTTTTTGATGTGTCAATGAACACCAATGCGCGCAAGCAACTGCAACTGTTGCAGGATTTGCGCAAGGCGGTTGAGCAACAGCAGCTGCGCCTGTACTACCAGCCCAAGTTCGACGCCCTCAGCGGTCGCGCCATCGGTGCCGAAGCCCTGTTGCGCTGGGAGCACCCACAACACGGCCTGTTGCTGCCGGACAAGTTTATCGAGTTGGCGGAAAAAACCGGGGTGATCATCGCCATCGGCGATTGGGTGCTCAACGAAGCGTGCCGGCAAATGCAGGTGTGGTTTGCCCAGGGGTACCGGGACTGGCGTATTGCGGTGAACCTGTCGGCCCTGCAGTTCTGCCATGCCGGGCTGGTCACCAGTGTGGCCAACGCCCTGCAGCGCCACCAGTTGCCGGCCAATAGCCTGACCCTGGAAATCACCGAAACCACGGCCATGAGCGATGCCGATGCGAGCATGCGGGTGTTGCAGGAACTCTCGGAAATGGGTGTGGATTTGTCCATTGACGACTTTGGCACCGGCTACTCAAGCCTGATGTACCTCAAGCGCCTGCCGGCCAATGAACTGAAAATCGACCGTGGCTTTGTGCGCGACCTGGAGCACGACAGCGACGATGCCGCCATCGTCTCGGCAATTGTCGCCCTGGGCCAGGCCCTGGGCCTGCGCATCGTTGCCGAGGGGGTCGAGACCGACATGCAGCAGGATTTCCTCACGCGCCTGGGCTGTAACTCGCTGCAAGGCTTCCTGCTGGGCCAGCCACTGCCGGCGGATACCTTTATGAGCTCCATCGTGGCCAGGGAGCGCTTGACCCCACCGTGAGATCAATTGACCCCGGTCCATGCAAAACCTGGCAGGCGCAGGTATTCTTGGATCCAACAGCTCAGGTTGAATGGGGAGTCACTACGCATGGACAAAGTCGTCATCATCACCGGTGGCAGTCGTGGGATCGGCGCCGCCACAGCCTTGCTGGCGGCCCGACAGGGCTATCGCATCTGCATCAATTTCCAGTCCGATGAAGCCGCCGCGCTGCGGGTACTGGAGCAAGTGCGCGCACTCGGTGCCCAGGCCATTGCGGTGCGCGCCGATGTCAGCATCGAAGACGAAGTGATCAGCCTGTTCAACCGCGTCGACGCCGAACTGGGGCGCGTCACCGCGCTGGTCAACAATGCCGGGACCGTCGGGCATAAATCACGGGTCGATGAGATGTCCGAATTCCGTATCCTGAAAGTCCTCAAGACCAACGTGCTGGGGCCGATCCTGTGTGCCAAGCATGCGCTGCTGCGTATGTCGCCCAAACATGGCGGGCAGGGTGGCAGCATCGTCAACGTCTCGTCGGTGGCCTCGCGCATTGGCGCGCCCGGTGAGTATGTGGACTATGCGGCGTCCAAGGGCGCGCTGGACAGCTTCACCGTTGGCCTGTCCAAGGAAGTGGCGGGCGAGGGGATTCGTGTCAATGCCGTGCGCCCCGGCTACATCTACACCGAGTTCCATGCCCTGAGCGGCGACCCGGATCGGGTCAGCAAGCTTGAGTCCGGCATTCCCATGGCCCGCGGCGGGCGCCCGGATGAAGTGGCGGAAGCGATTGTCTGGCTGTTGTCGGACAAGGCGTCCTACGCCACCGGGACGTTTATTGACCTGGGGGGCGGCCGCTAGCAGGCCTGCCGTAACGCGTCAAAAGGTGGGCAGCACCGAGTAGCCTTTGCGGGCGAACTGGTCCAGGCGGTCAGCCTCGGAGTTGTGCAGGATGACCACACCCCTTTCGGAAAAACCGTCTATCTTGCCGTTGCGCTCCTCACTACCGTCGAGCTTGCACTCGTCCAGGTTATCAATGAAGCGCAACACCTTATCCAGATCGTAGGCGGCGTTGGCGCGAGCGTCCGGGTCCGGATTGGCTTGTGTCCAGTCGCCCAGATGCCGCTTGAGATCCCGGTCCAATTGCCAGCGATCGTTACCGTCGACGTAGTCCGTCAACACTGCACTCTGTTCGATAATCCTTTCCGCCGAACGGTGATCCCCTGCAGGGCGCCCCATGGGGCCAGTCAGTCGGCGAACTGCGCGCTGTTCTGCGACCCGCATGTAGTTGGGCGGGATGGGCAATGGAAAATGAAAAAATGGTGGTAGGACATTGTTCATGGCACCTCTCTTTTTTGAGTGAAAAGAGGCGAATGCTAAACCGCGCAATCACGCGGTCCAACGGCACCGTTGAGCTGATCTATTTCAAGGCGTTTTTCAAAACGAACGCACAATCCGCCCCAGCGTCTCCATGGCCTTTTCCGCTGTTTCATCCCAGGGGCTGCCGTAATTCAGACGGATACAGTTACGAAAACGCTGGGTCGGCGAAAAGATCGGCCCCGGTGCAATGCTGATGCCCTGGGCCAGGGCCATCTGGAACAGTTTCAGCGAGTCGGTCTGTTCCGGCAGCTCCAGCCACAGGAAATACCCGCCGGCGGGCTGGCTGACCCGGGTCTGCGCCGGAAAGTAACGGGCGATGGCCGCGAGCATGGCACTTTGCTGTTCTTCCAGGGCATAACGCAATTTGCGCAGGTGGCGGTCGTAGCCGCCGTGTTGCAGGTAATCGGCAATGGCCGCCTGGGCCGGCATCGAGGCGCAGAGCGAGGTCATCAGCTTCAGACGTTCAATCTTTTGCGCGTAGCGGCCTGCCGCAACCCAGCCCACGCGATAGCCCGGGGCCAGGCTCTTGGCGAAGGAGCCGCAGTGCATCACCAGGCCTTCAGTGTCGAAGGCCTTGGCCGGCTTGGGCGCCTGTTGGCCGTAGTACAGTTCGGCGTACACATCGTCTTCAATCAGCGGCACCTGGTGCCCGCGCAACAACTCGACCAGCTCCTGCTTCTTGGCCTCGGGCATGGTCGCACCCATGGGGTTCTGGAAGCTGGTCATACACCAGCAGGCCTTGATCGGGTAGCGCTCCAGGGTCTGGGCCAGCACCTTCAGGTCAATGCCATCACGCGGATGCACCGGAATTTCCACGGCCTTGAGCTTCAAGCGCTCCAACACTTGCAGGCAGGCATAAAACGCCGGGGCTTCGATGGCCACCAGATCGCCAGGCTCAGTCACCGCTTGCAGGCACAGGTTCAGCGCTTCCAGGGCGCCGTTGGTGATCAGCAGCTCTTCCATGGGCAGCATCAAGCCACCGACCATGTAGCGCAGGGCGATTTGCCGGCGCAGTTGCGGATTGCCCGGCGACATGTCCGTGACCACCATGCGCGGGTCCATTTCGCGGCTGGCGCTGGCCATGGAGCGGGCCAGGCGTTGCAGGGGGAACAGCGTCGGGCTGGGGAAGGCCGAGCCGAAGGGCACGGTCTGCGGATCCTTGATCGAATCCAGTACCGAGAACACCAGCTCACTGACGTCCACCTCGGTGGATTCGTGAACATGGGCGCTGACTGCCGGCTCCGAAAACGGGCTGGGCGCGTGGGTGTTGACGAAATACCCGGAGCGCGGCCGCGCCCGGATCAGGCCGCGGCGCTCCAGCAGGTAATAGGCCTGGAACACCGTGGAGGGGCTGACGCCATAGGTCTGGCTGGCATAGCGCACCGACGGCACCCGCTGGCCCGGCCCGAGGACGCCGGAGCGGATCAGTTCAGCGATGTCGTCGGCAAATTTCTCGTAGCGTTTCATCGTGATCCTAATGTTCTACAGCGGTCAAAATGTGGGAGAGGGCTAGCCTGCTCCCACAGGGGGATTGCGTGGGTCAGCGGTTCAGCGGCGCGACAAAACGGCTGTCGGCGACACTATAAACACTTGGCTCGTCGATATCCGTTACCTTGAAACGGATGGTTTGCGAGCTGCTGGTCGGCTTGTCACGGGTCAGCGCCACAGACACCGGCACATCCGTGATCTCTCCGGGCGCCAGGCTGATCTCGGTCTTGCCCTGTAGCTGGAAGCCTTCACCATCCACCAGTTGCACGCGGTAATCCTGGCGCTGCTGGGTCTTGTTGATGATCTTCAAACTGTAGATGTTCTCGATCAACCCCTGGCTGTTCTCCCGGAACATGCCACGGTCCTTGGTGACGTCCAGCGAGACCATGGGCCGTTGCACCAGTGCCATCACCAGGGCGGCGATCATCACCAGCAGCACTGCACTGTAGCCGATCAGGCGTGGCCGCAGCAGGTGGGTCTTGCCACCCTGCAACTGATGTTCGGAGGTGTAACTGATCAAGCCCCGGGCATAACCCATTTTATCCATGATCGAATCGCAGGCGTCGATGCAGGCGGCGCAGCCGATGCACTCCATCTGCAGGCCATCGCGGATGTCGATGCCGGTGGGGCAGACCTGCACGCACAAGTGGCAGTCGATGCAGTCGCCCAGACCCACATCGGCCGGGTTCACATCGCGTTTGCGCGGGCCACGGCTTTCGCCACGGGCGGCGTCGTAGGAAATGGTCAGGGTGTCCTTGTCGAACATCACGCTCTGGAACCGTGCATACGGGCACATATGCATGCACACCGCTTCCCGCAGCCAGCCGGCGTTGATGTAGGTGGCGCCGGTAAAGAACAGCACCCAGAACAGGCTGACACCGCCCATCTGCCAGGTCAGCAGCTCCTCGGCCAGGGGCCGGATCGGGGTGAAATAGCCGACAAAGGTCAAGCCGGTCAGCACACTGATTGCCAGCCACAGGGTGTGTTTGGCGGCGCGGCGCGCCAGTTTATTCACGCTCCAGGGCGCGGCCTGCAGCTTGATCCGCTGGTTTCGCTCACCTTCGGTGACTTTCTCGCACCACATGAACAGCCAGGTAAACGAGCTTTGCGGGCAGGTGTAGCCACACCAGACGCGGCCGGCAAATACCGTAATGGCAAACAGCCCGAAGGCACAGATGATCAACAGCGCCGACAACAGGATGAAATCCTGGGGCCAGAAGGTTGCGCCAAAAATATGGAACTTGCTTTCAGCCAGGTCCCACAACACCGCCTGGCGTGAGTCCCAGTTCAGCCACACGGTGCCAAAAAACGCCAGGAACAGAAAGCCTGCACCGCTTATGCGCAAGGTCCGGAACAGGCCGGTGAAACTGCGGGTGTGAATCAGGTTGTCGCTGGATTTGGCCTTCATCTTCTTTGGATGTGCAGGCTCGAAATTTTCTACTAATCGGACGGGGATTCTATCGCTCATGGTCTTTCGCTCATCAGCCTCCATCAGGCGGATGAACTATGGGCCGCGATCTGTTTGCATAACAGACTCAGGTAAAACCATAAAAAGCGGATCAGATGAGTTTTTAGCGCGCCGCTGCGACAATGTGCAGCACCCCGCAAGCCGCGGGGCCGGTGCCTGGATCAACAGCACGCAAGGCATGCTGATCCAGGTCAATCAAATCACCGAATCACCGGTGCTGGCCTTGAGGTGCTTGCGCCCGTCAATGGCACCTGCGACGGTCAAGGCGTCCGCCTCGGCTTCGGTGATGTAGATCCGTTGGCCGTCGATCTCGACCGCCGACATGGATTTGTCGCTGTCGGTAATCACCGTCACCTCCAAAACGCTGCAGCGTTGTTCTTCACCGTTGTCGTCGGTCTTGAAATAGCAGGTCTGGTTTTCGATACGTACGGGCATGGTCTTCTCCTGGTTGTTCGGTGCTGTTCATTAGGTGATGCACGCGGGCCAATGGTTCGGCGCAACTGACTGGCGGTCGTTGCTGTCCATCTTCTATCTCCCATGAAAAGGACAGGACCATGGACGCCTGGTGGCAAGAAGTCTGGCAAACCCTGCAAAGCGAATTCGCCGATATCGGCGATGCGCGGCAACTGACGCAAATCACCCTACGCCTGCTGATCGCCGCGATTCTGGGTGGCATCCTGGGCTTTGAGCGCGAACAGAAAGGCAAGGCCGCCGGTGTGCGCACCCATATGCTGGTGGCGATGGGCGCAGCCTTGTTTGTGCTGGTGCCACAGATGTCCGGCTCCCAGGCAGACGCCATGAGCCGGGTGGTGCAGGGGGTGATCGCCGGTATCGGTTTCCTCGGCGCGGGGACGATTCTCAAGGGCAAGGAGGAGGACACTGGCCAGCACGTCAAGGGCTTGACCACCGCAGCCGGCCTGTGGATGACCGCCGCCATCGGGGTGGCGGCGGGGTTGGGCAAGGAGTCCACTGCGGTACTGAGCACCGTGCTGGCGCTACTGGTGTTCAGCGTGATGCCAAGGATTGTGAAACTACTAGACAAGCCTTAGCTTCGGGCTCCTACACGATAACCGGCGGCATAGTCGTAGGCGGTTCTTCCTTTGCCGGTGGCACGCTTTCCGGCGGTTCCTGTTCGGGAATCGGCGCAGGCTCGGTCGGCGGCAAGGTCGGTGTATCAATATTCGGGTCGGGTGTTTCAGCAGGAATCGGGATGTTCATCGCGGTGGCCTCGTTTGTGTTTTGCTCAATCGGTGGACAACCGCCACGGCCGATTGATTCCCGCCCGGTGGCGGCACATCCCTCTGAACGTTCCGCCGGCCATCGGGCTCGGACCTTATGTGGCCGGTTCAAGAAGAGCCCGCCTGCAGCACTGACAATCACGCACAAGAGCGTTCTACCCGGATTAGCTCATGGTCTTTCGCTCATCAGCCCCCGCAAGCCGCGGGGCCGGTGCCTGGATCAACAGCACGCAGGGCGTGCTGATCCAGGTCAGTCAAATCACCGAATCACCTGTGCGGCCCTTTAATCACCGCCGCCTGCTCAGGTCACCAGATCGCTGTAGGTCACTTCACCAAACACCTTGACCACGAACGGTGGCCTCCCGGGATCGCCGGCGATCATCACCACGCTTGTGTGGGTACCCGGCAGGTAGTGAATCTGCATTTCACCGCTGGCGCCTGAGAAGTTCTCTACCAGGTTAAGGGGTTTATTACCCAGTTGGGCACGAACTCCCGAGACATCGAGCTTGTCACGGCCGTGGGCAAAGTTCATGACTTCGCTCGGCGCTGCCAGGATCGATTCGCCAATATTGCCGAAGGTGAAGGTTTGGCTGCTGCCTTGGGCAGGTGGATTGTCCCTGGGCTGGGGTGTCTGGGTTGTCTGTATCGGCGGGTTATTCTCCGGTGTTGGCTTTGCCTGGGACGGTGTCTCATCCGTTGGCGTGTCCTGGGGGAGTGCGTTCAATGATTGGCCGAGGCCGGAAAGGGCCTTGGCGGTGCCTGCGCTATCGCGCTTGCGCTGCTTGATATTCACTTCCTCCAGACGCAACTCTTGCTCGACTTCCTGGCTGGCCCTGAAATCCGCCTCGGGGTCGCCGGTGTTCATGCGTGATCTGATTTCATTCTTACTCAACCCAGGGACCTCCACGGCTGCCGCAGTATCTTGCAGATGCTCGAGGTTTGTTTGGCTCAAGAATGTCTTGAATTCGTTGAGTTGCCTGATCGTTCCGGCGGCATTGGGGCCATTCTGCATCGTGCGGATATTGGCCGGGCTCAACAACGTGCGCAGTTCGCTGAGACGGCTCCTGGTCTCCATGGAAAACGGCTCGCGCAACATTTGTATGACACTGTCGCGGTTCAATAACTTGCCAACTTTGTCGGCTATTACAGAGCCTGCGTCAGGCGTTTGTGGGCGAGGCTTGGCCTGTGCAGTGGCGGCCTCGGACTGCCGGGAGGGATAGCCACGCTCGGCAGGCTTTGCGTCAGGCTGGCGCGTGGTTTTGAACTGTGAGGTAGGCGTTGGCTGCTGACGCGGTCTGTCAGGCGTTTTTGTTCGTGAGGGGGCACTTGGGCCGGCCTTGAGCAAGCGCAGAATCTCTTGAGAATGATTAAGTGGCACTTTTTCAGGAAGCGACGTGATAGGTCGGTACGGCTGATGATTAGCGGGTTGAATTGACATGATGAGCCCTCGCATGGGTTTGACGTGATGCATGCGCAAGTCAGCCTATCTTCGGGCGAGGGCGATCGACTTCAGTGCTTTCGGGCTGGTTGGTAGGACGTATCTCTAATGCTTGCCCGATCGCGGGCAAGCAGCGACGCTTTTCAGGCGACGACCGGTGGCGCGGTTTGCGGTGGGTCCTCCATCGGTGGTGGCTGGTTTTCAGGTGGCTCCTGCTCGGGAATCGGCACTGGCTCAGTGGGCGGCAGTGGTGGCTTGTCTATATTGGGCTCTGGGGTTCGTGCGGGATCGGGATACTCATCGGTATGGCCTCCTTTGTGCTTTGTTGTATCGGGGACAATCGGCACGACCGATTGATTCCCGCCCGGCGGGCGGCACATCCATCTGAACTTTCCGCGAGCCACCGGGCTCGGACCTTATGTGGCCGGCTCAGGAAGAGCCCGCCTGCAGCACTGACAATCAAGCACAAGAGCGTCCATGGGGCGTAAGGGGAGATGCTCGATGACGGCTGAAATACCCGGATTACCACTGTCCCAGGCACTGTTGCTGCCCAGGATCGCCATTGAAGACACGATGCCGGTGATTGATGCCGGCGCATTCGCCGTCAAGGCCGTGCAAGGGCAATCCATCCACGTTACCAGCAAGGTGTTCGCCGACGGCCATGACCAGTTGGCCGTGTTGATTCGCTGGCGGTCGCTGAGTGAAGACAACTGGCATCGCGAGGTCATGGCAGACAAGGGCAACAACACCTGGGAAGGCACTTTCGACGTCACCCTGCAGGGCCCGCACCAATATTGCATCGAGGCGTGGATCGACCATTTCGCCAGTTTCTGCTACGAACTGGGCAAGAAACACACCGCCGGGGTTCCCGTCAGCCTGGAGCTGCAGGAAGGTCGCCAGCAGGTCTTGCAAGCCGCTGAACGCAGTGAAGGTGAGCTGCAGGAGCACTTGCAGCAATTGCATCAACAATTGTCCGGGCTGCTGGAAACCGAGCAGGTCGCGTTGTTTCTGCACGAACACAGTGCACAGCTGATGGCCGAGGCCGATTTGCGCCCCTACCTGAGTATCAGCCCAGTGTATCCACTGGATGTGGAACGGCCCCAGGCGCTGTTTGCCAGTTGGTACGAGCTGTTTCCGCGCTCGATCACCGACGATGCGGCGCGTCATGGCACTTTCAATGACGTGCATGGGCGCCTGGCGATGATCCACGACATGGGCTTTGACGTGCTGTACTTCCCGCCGATCCACCCGATCGGCCGCAGTCACCGCAAGGGCAAGAACAACTCACTGACCGCCGGCCCCGAGGATCCCGGCAGCCCGTATGCCATCGGCAGCGAGGAGGGCGGCCACGACGCCATCCATTCGCAACTGGGCACCCGCGAGGATTTCCGCCGCCTGGTAGCGGCCGCCGCCGAGCACGGCCTGGAGATCGCCCTGGACTTTGCCATCCAGTGTTCCCAGGACCACCCCTGGCTCAAGCAGCATCCCGGCTGGTTCAACTGGCGCCCGGACGGCACGATCAAATATGCGGAAAACCCGCCGAAGAAATACCAGGACATCGTCAACGTCGACTTCTATGCCGCCGATGCGATCCCCAGCCTGTGGCTGGAGTTGCGTGATGTCGTGCTGGGCTGGGTCGAGGAGGGGGTCAAGACCTTCCGCGTCGACAACCCTCACACCAAGCCGCTGCCATTTTGGCAATGGTTGATCAGCGACGTACGGGCCCAGCACCCCGAAGTGATCTTCCTCGCCGAGGCCTTCACCACCCCGGCGATGATGGCGCGACTGGGCAAGGTCGGTTATTCCCAGAGCTACACCTATTTCACCTGGCGCAACACCAAGGCCGAATTGAGTGAGTACTTCACCCAGTTGAACCAGTCGCCCTGGCGTGAATGCTACCGGCCGAACTTTTTCGTCAACACGCCGGACATCAACCCGGGCTTTCTGCATGAGTCCGGGCGCCCCGGCTTTTTGATCCGTGCCGCGCTGGCCACCATGGGCTCGGGCCTATGGGGCATGTACTCGGGTTTTGAGCTGTGTGAAAGCGCGCCGGTGCCGGGCAAGGAAGAGTACCTGGACTCGGAAAAGTACGAGATCCGCCCCCGGGACTTCAGCGCCCCCGGCAACATCATTGCCGAGATTGCCCAACTCAACCGCATCCGCCGGCAAAACCCGGCGCTGCAGACACACCTGGGCCTGACGCTCTACAACGCGTTCAACGACCACATCTTGTACTTCGGCAAGCGCAGCGAGGATGGCAGCAACTTCATCCTGGTCGCCGTCAACCTCGACCCGTTCAACGCCCAGGAGGCGCATTTCGAGCTGCCGCTGTGGGAGATGGGCCTGCCGGACGATGCCCAGGTGCAGGGCGAAGACCTGATGAACGGCCATCGCTGGACCTGGTACGGCAAGACCCAATGGATGCGCATCGAGCCCCATATGCCATTTGGCATCTGGCGCGTAACCCAGCCTTGAGTCGGATGCAGATCAACTGTGGGAGCGGGCTTGCCCGCGATGGCAGTGTGCCAGTCAAGTATCCATCAACTGATCCAGCGCTATGGCGGGCAAGCCCGCATACATTGATCCAGTCCAGTCTGTAAGTTTTCTTTAATTTCCCAGGAGTTTCCAATGGCGAAGAAACCCAAGGCTGCCACCTTTATCAAAGACCCGCTCTGGTACAAGGACGCGGTGATTTACCAGGTTCACGTCAAATCCTATTTCGACTCCAATAACGACGGCATCGGGGATTTTCCCGGGCTGATCGCCAAACTCGACTACATCGCCGACCTGGGCGTGAACACCATCTGGCTGCTGCCGTTCTACCCTTCGCCACGCCGTGACGACGGCTATGACATTGCCGAATACCGTGGTGTGCACAGCGACTACGGGACCATGGCCGACGCCAAGCGTTTTATCGCCGAGGCGCACAAGCGCGGGCTGCGGGTGATTACGGAGCTGGTGATCAACCACACCTCGGACCAGCATCCGTGGTTCCAGCGCGCGCGCAAGGCCAAGCCTGGCTCCAGTGCCCGGGACTTCTACGTGTGGTCCGATGACGACCAGAAATACGACGGCACCCGCATCATTTTCCTCGACACCGAAAAGTCCAACTGGACCTGGGACCCGGTCGCCGGCCAGTACTTCTGGCACCGCTTCTATTCCCACCAGCCGGACCTCAACTTCGACAACCCGCAAGTCATGAAGGCCGTGCTGTCGGTGATGCGCTACTGGCTGGACATGGGCATCGACGGCCTGCGCCTGGACGCGATTCCTTACCTGATCGAGCGCGACGGCACCAACAACGAGAACCTTCCCGAAACCCACGATGTGCTCAAGCAGATCCGTGCCGAGATCGACGCCAACTACCCCGACCGCATGCTGCTGGCCGAAGCCAACCAATGGCCGGAAGATACCCAGCTGTACTTTGGCGACCAGAAGGGCGACGACGGCGACGAATGCCATATGGCCTTCCATTTCCCGCTGATGCCGCGCATGTACATGGCCCTGGCCCAGGAAGATCGCTTCCCGATCACCGATATTCTGCGCCAGACCCCGGAAATTCCCGCGAACTGCCAATGGGCGATTTTCCTGCGCAACCATGATGAGCTGACCCTGGAAATGGTCACCGACAAGGAACGCGATTACCTGTGGAACTACTACGCCGCCGATCGCCGCGCGCGCATCAACCTGGGGATTCGCCGACGCCTGGCGCCCTTGATGGAGCGCGACCGCCGCCGCATCGAGCTGCTCAACAGCCTGTTGCTGTCCATGCCTGGCACACCGACCCTGTATTACGGTGATGAAATTGGCATGGGCGACAATATCTACCTGGGCGACCGCGACGGCGTGCGCACGCCGATGCAATGGTCCATCGACCGTAACGGTGGTTTTTCCCGCGCCGACCCGGCCAGCCTGGTGCTGCCGCCGATCATGGACCCGCTCTACGGCTACCAGTCGGTCAACGTCGAAACCCAGGCCCAGGACCCCCATTCCCTCCTGAACTGGACGCGGCGCATGCTGGCGATCCGCAAGCAGTCCAAGGCGTTCGGGCGCGGCACCCTGAAAATGCTCTCGCCGAGCAACCGCCGGATCCTCGCTTACACCCGCGAATACACCGGCGTCGACGGCAAACAGGAAATCATCCTGTGTGTGGCCAACGTGTCGCGTACCGCCCAGGCGGCGGAGTTGGACCTGTCGGCCTTTGCCGGCATGGTTCCGGTGGAAATGCTCGGCGGCAATGCCTTCCCGCCCATCGGTCAGCTGAATTTCCTGCTGACCCTGGCGCCGTACGGCTTCTATTGGTTTGTGCTGGCCGCGGAAAACCAGATGCCCAGCTGGCATGTGGAGCCGGCCCAGAGTCTGCCGGACTTCACCACCCTGGTCCTGAAAAAACGCCTCGAAGAATTGCTCGAAGCGCCGTGCCGCACCACTCTGGAGCAGACTTCACTGCCCAGCTGGCTGGCCAATCGGCGTTGGTTCGCCAATAAGGACTCAACCATCGACCGCGTGCATATCGCTTATGGCGTGCGCTTTGGCGATGCCCAGCATCCGGTGCTGCTCAGTGAGATTGAAGTGACCAGCGGCGGGCAGACCAGCCGTTATCAGTTGCCCTTCGGCCTGCTGGGCGAAGATCAGTTCAGCAGCGCCTTGCCGCAGCAACTGGCCCTGGCACGGGTACGCCGGGTGCGCCAGGTGGGCCTGATCACCGATGCGTTCAGCCTCGACAGCTTCATCCGCGCGGTGATCGAGGGCCTGCGCGCCGAGACCGTGCTTACCAGCAGCGATGGGGAGATCCGTTTCGAGCCGACCCCACAATTGCCCGACTTGCCCCTGGGCGACCAGTTGCAAGTGCGTTACCTGGCGGCCGAGCAGTCCAACAGTTCAGTGGTGGTCGGCGAAAGCCTGGTGCTGAAGTTGATCCGCAAGGTCAGCACCGGGATTCATCCGGAACTGGAAATGGGCGCCTACCTGACCGCCGCCGGCTACGCGCATATCTCGCCGTTGCTGGGTTCGGTGATCCGCCGCGATGCCGAAGGCCAGGACAACCTGTTGATGATTGCCCAGGGCTATCTCAGCAATCAGGGCGATGCCTGGGGCTGGACCCAGAACAACCTGGAGCGGGCGATACGCGATGAATTGGCCGAAGCGATTTCCGAACAGGAACAGCACTACAACGCCCTCGGCGAACTGGCGGATTTCGCCGGGCTGCTCGGGCAACGGCTGGGGGAAATGCACAACGTGCTGGCCGCGCCAACCACCAACCCGGACTTCCAGCCCGAAGTCACTACCGTCAAGGACAGCCAGGGCTGGGCCAAGCAGGTGGGCGCGCAGATCGAGCGGGCATTGCAACTGCTCAAACAGCATCAAAACCAATTGAACCCCGCCGACCAGGGGTTGGTCACTCAACTGCTGGCACAGAAAAAGGCGATTGCCAGCCATGTGCAGGCCTTGGCAAAAGCCACGGTGGGCGGCTTGCGCATCCGGGTCCATGGGGATTTGCACCTGGGCCAGGTCCTGGTGGTCAAGGGCGATGCCTATCTGATCGACTTCGAGGGCGAGCCCGCGCGGCCGTTGCACGAGCGTCGGGGCAAGCACAGCCCGTACAAGGACGTCAGCGGCGTACTGCGTTCGTTCGACTACGCCGCCGCCATGGCCCTGAATGTGCAAGGGCAAGGGCTGGATCACTCGGCCGATACCGATGCCTCGCGCCAACGCGTGGTAGATCGCTACCTGACTGAAGCGCGTCAGGCATTTATCCAGGCGTATCAACAGGCTACGTCTACACTGGCGCATGACTGGCAGGATGCCAAAGGGGCAGAAGCGGCTCTCGCATTGTTCAGCCTGGAGAAGGCGGCGTATGAAGTGGCCTACGAGGCAGAGAACCGCCCGACCTGGCTGGCAGTGCCATTGCGCGGATTGCACGGGTTGCTGGACGGGCGTTAAAGGCGTACGTCAAAACAAAGCAGATCGAATGTAGGAGTTGTCGAGCTTTCGCCAGGCTACGATGGCGGCGTTAGCTGACACTGCGCCAGCGCTGGCAAGCCAGCTCCCACATTTGATCCTTAGTGTCACAAGCGGTGGGAGAAATCATGAGCTTTACACATAAAGAACCGCTGCAATCGAAATTCGCGGTCATGCCGGCACCCAAGGATATTGAAGCCCTGGTGCGCGCCGAACATCCGGATCCGTTTGCGCTCCTCGGCCCCCACGATGATGAGCAGGGCGGCCAGGTTATCCGCGCATTCCTGCCTGAGGCCTTGAGTGTCGAGGTGCTGGCCCGTGACAGCGGCGACGGGCTTGGCAGCCTGGATGCCACCCCGGTTCCCGGCTTGTTTGTCGGGCATTTCTCTACACGCCAAAGTTACCTGCTGAAGATCCAGTGGGCCGGCGGCGAGCAAATCACCGAAGACCCCTACAGCTTCGGCCAGTTGCTCGGGGAAATGGACCTGTACCTGTTTGCCGAAGGCAATCACCGTGAGTTGAGCAATTGCCTGGGCGCCCAAGTGACGAGCGTCGATGGCATCCAGGGCGTGCGCTTTGCCGTGTGGGCGCCGAATGCCCGGCGGGTCTCGGTGGTGGGCGACTTCAATATCTGGGACGGGCGCCGCCACCCGATGCGCCTGCGGCATCCCGCCGGGGTCTGGGAGATCTTTATCCCGCGCCTGCAACCGGGCGCGGCCTACAAATACGAAATTCTCGGCGCCACCGGGATCCTGCCGCTCAAGGCCGATCCCATGGCCCTGGCCACCCAGTTACCGCCCGACACGGCGTCGAAGGTCGCCGCGCCATTGCAAGTGGCGTGGTCGGACGAAGCCTGGATGCAGGCCCGGGGCGAACGCCAGGCGCCGAGTGCGCCCCTGTCAATCTACGAACTGCACGTCGGTTCCTGGCAATGCGAGCTGGACGAGTTGGGCGAAGTGTCGCGCCAATACGGCTGGCGCGAGCTGGGGGAGCGGCTGATTCCCTATGTGCAGCAACTGGGTTTTACCCATATCGAACTGATGCCGATCATGGAGCACCCGTTCGGTGGTTCCTGGGGGTACCAGCCGTTGTCGCAATTTGCACCCAGCGCACGCTTTGGTTCGCCCGACGAATTTGGCGCGTTCGTCAACGCCTGCCATCAGGCGGACATCGGCATCATTCTCGACTGGGTGCCGGCGCATTTTCCTACCGATACCCACGGCCTGGCCCAGTTCGACGGCACCGCGCTGTACGAATACGGCAACCCGCTGGAAGGCTTTCATCAGGACTGGGACACGCTGATCTACAACCTGGGGCGTACCGAGGTCCATGGTTTTATGCTGGCGTCGGCATTGCACTGGCTCAAGCACTTCCATATTGATGGCCTGCGGGTGGATGCGGTGGCGTCGATGCTGTATCGCGACTACTCACGCAAGGCTGGGGAGTGGGTGCCTAACCGCCACGGTGGGCGCGAAAACCTCGAAGCCATAGAGTTCCTGCGCCACCTCAACGATGTAGTGGCTCTGGAAGCTCCCGGCGCCTTGGTAATCGCCGAGGAATCCACCGCCTGGCCTGGCGTCAGCCAGCCGACCCAGCAGGGCGGCCTGGGGTTCAACTACAAGTGGAACATGGGCTGGATGCACGATTCGCTGCATTACATCCAGCAGGACCCGGTGTACCGCGCCCATCATCACAATGAGCTGAGTTTCGGCCTGGTGTATGCCTGGTCCGAGCGTTTTGTGCTGCCGATCTCCCATGATGAGGTGGTGCATGGCAAACACTCGCTGATCGACAAGATGCCCGGCGACAGGTGGCAAAAATTCGCCAACCTGCGGGCCTACCTGAGCTTTATGTGGATGCATCCGGGCAAGAAGCTGCTGTTTATGGGCTGCGAGTTTGGTCAATGGCGTGAGTGGAACCACGACCAGCAACTGGATTGGTACCTGCTGCAGTACCCGGAACACCGGGGTGTGCAGAAACTGGTGGGCGACCTCAATCGCCTGTACCGCGAAGAGCCGGCCCTGCACGAGCAAGACGACGCACCGCAAGGCTTCCAGTGGTTGATTGGCGACGATGCAATCAACAGCGTGTATGCCTGGCTGCGCTGGAGCAAGGACGGCAAGCCGGTGCTGGTGGTGGCCAACTTCACCCCGGTGCCCCGCGAGGCGTACAAGGTGGGAGTACCGTTTGCCGGCAGTTGGAAGGAGGTGATCAATAGCGATGCCGACACCTATTCCGGTTCCAACTACGGCAACGGCGGTGAAGTGTTCACCCTCGACGAGCCGCACCATGGGCAGCCGGTGTCGCTGGCGTTGAATCTGCCGCCACTGGGGGTCCTGATTCTGCGCCAGGAGTAAAGGCGCGTCGCATGGCCATCGTGGCTTGACCACGGTGGCCTGACCAACGCTGTTACCAAACCGTCTGGAACATTTTCTTACGTGTGCGCCACACAAGGATGTCAGCGATCAGGCGCAGTTTCCCAGTCCCCCTTCGTTTCGTCGCTGTGCCTGTGTATCACTGCCAGAGACGAACCATCATGACGCCTGTCCACCTCAACACACGATTTGCGCCTGCTGCTGCCACCTTGTCACGCTCCGACACGCCACCACCTAGCGAAGGCAGTGCCGGCCTGACGCTGGTGCAACCGCCTGCGCAAGCGACTCCCTCACACCAGGCGCAAGTGCGGGGAAAGCTCGGTGATCTGGACGAAATACTACGGGTGCTGCACGCGCTGCAAACCCCGAATGCCGTCGTCAATAAAAGCTTGTTTCTCAACAAAGACTCGCCGCTGATACCCGCCAATGGCTCGACCCAACCGGGGACCAATCGGCTGGATAACATGCTCGCGTTTTACGGGATAGTACCCTCCAACCCCAAGACACCCGAGCAGGTGCAAGCGGCGATTGACGCTGCGCAAGATGCGCGTAGCGAAATCAGCCTGGGCCTGGATGATCCGTACAGTGACATGGATGGCTTGCTGGACAAGCGCAATGAGCCCGCTATCCAGGCCTGGGTTGCCGAGCAAGAGGCCAAGTACAAAAAACCGTTGCTCAGCCAGCTGACCGAAGACCTCCCACCCCAGGCCCTGAAAAAAGCCCAGGGCACGCCGGCCGCCGTGCTGGAGCTGCTACTCAAATCGCCCAAGGCCAATGAACGGGTTCAGCAGTTGTTAAAAACCCTGGGCGGGGCCGAGTTCCCCCTGGATGGCGTCATAACGCCCGAAGTCAAGGTCAAGCTGTTGCTCAAGGCCCTGGCCTTGAGTCTGGACCCGCTGCAGACGCGCCAACCCGGGCAGGTTGCCGGCTTTAATCTGGCCTCGAGTGACCAGTGGGGCCAAAGCTACCCGTCGATAAAGTCCGCGTTCAGGAACCACCTGGTCGATTCACGGCAGCTTTCCGGGGATCAGGCCCATCTGGCGGCCTATATTCTGCAACCCCAGTTCCCGCCCGACTTTGCCGTGCGTGATACGCCAGCGGATCTACCTTACCGAGGGTCGGCGGTGTGGGTGAACTTCCAGCAAGGCGTCAGTCTGGCTGAAACGATCGCGCCGGGCTCGTCGCGGCGCATGGGCTTTCAACAACTGGTCGATCTGCCTGGCAAGCTCAGCGAGCAAGCTACAACGGACGGTGAGTGGGCGCTCATAACCTCGACCCGTACCCCGGCGGTTCTGGCGTGGGCGGTGACGCAAGGGGTGCTCCCACAGAAGGAAAGCTATTCGCAGGAAGATATAAATAAGGCAGCCACTGCACTGGACGCCCATATCGATAGCGTGGTCGCGGCAACCCAACAGATGGCGGCCGATGTGCCGATGCGCAAAGACTATTTCGAACGGATGCAGAAGGGCACTTCCCGGACCGAGGTGCTGAGCCTGATCAGTCCTGTTTTTGCCCTGTACAGGCACATGAGTGGTGAGAAAATCACCCCCTCGGACGTCAACTATCAATACCCTGTTTATGATGAAGGCCAGTTCCAGGGGGCGTTTGACAAATACCTGGCCGATACCAAGGTTGCCTACGGAACGCTTGTCCGCAGCCAGTTGACCCAGTTGCCGCTAAAGGACCGCGAGGCGATCGAACGGGGTGACGTAACGCTGTATGCCCTGCGGACAAAACCCGGCGGCCCCAATGAAACCGCCGAGGAGAAAAAGGCCGCTGTCACACGCCCGGCGTTTATTCTCAAAGCCAAATACAAGGGCGAGACAAGCTACTACGAAGTGAATCCGGTCAAGGGTATCGCCCGGCGGCGCGACGACTTGAAGCCGATCCTGGAGTCCTACAACCCCACCGATAAACGCTATGGCAAGGATTTCATTTCAATTGACCATTCCGCTGAGGGTGAGCCTTCTGAAGAATTGGTAGTCCGCCACACCCGCCCCGACAGCAGGGCCGAGTTCAAGCAACAGTGGGCGGATTACAAGGCCGGCAAAGGCCCCAAACCCAAGAGCTTTTCCATCGTGGTCCCGCAACAGCTCGCGCATTTTTCAGCGGCGAGCAATCCATCGACAGGTGCGGTGCCGCACACCCTGGCGTCCGAACGCTCAGTGGAGATCGCCAAGGCCATTACCACGGATCTGTTTTATGTCGATGAAACCACGCTCAAGCAGTGGGCGGAGTCGGACCCGGCCCGGGAAAGCGCGGCCCATAAAAACGACGACGCCTTTTGGGATCGGGTCAAAGGCGTCGGTCAGATGGTTGTTCCGTTCTGGAGTGGCATCGAAAACCTGGTCAAAGGCAATACCAAGGAGGGCATCAAGGATCTGGTGGTCGATGGCCTGCTGACCTTCGCCGGGCCGGCGGGCAAGTTTGCCGCGGGCTCGGTGCGCCTCCTGTCCACGGCCGGCAAGATTGGCGTAAGGGCACTGCTGCCAAAATTTCTGCCCCTGGTGAAGAAGTTCGCGGTGTCCGTGGCGCACAATCTCAACCCGCTTGACCCGGTGATGCCCGCGATCAATGGCCTGGGGGGCAGGCTCATGAAGTCTGGGCGCGCGGGCCTGAGCAATCTCCAGGCCGGTATTGCCAAGGTCAAGCAATCCGGCTTCCTTAAACTGCCCGGCAGAGGCCGCTACGACATTACCCTGAAGATCCCCCTGACCCCCAGGCCCGTCGCGCAAGGCCTGACCTTGCGGGTCCCCGAAGGCCTCTCCGGTGACCAGGTCCGAGTCCTGCATCGGCACACGTACAGCGACCTGGTTATCGGTGATGATGTCTATCGCTACAACCCGAAAAAGCCCGACAGCCTGATCAAACTGGGCGGCCCGGAGGATACCGAGCCGCTTGAAGGGTTGGTGATGACCTGTGGCGGCGGGGGCCGGCGATCCAAGCGGGACCTGAATGACCTGTGCTACACCAAACAGATCGAGCCAGGAGGCACGCCGGTCTTCCAGGACGCACAAGCACTCGAGCATCGACGACTGATTCCGCGGGCCGGCCCAGGAAAAGGGCCGCGCACGGTCATCCATGAGCACCGTCGTTACCGCGTCAATGAGGCGGGCAACCAGGAGCTACTACCGATGGCGAGTGTAGGACCTGTGACCTATAAACCTCGCACGACCGGCAGCGTGGTCAACGAAGCGGATTTTGGCTATGACGATTTTGGTGTGCCCCGGGCGATCAACCAGGAAACGGTGGTGGTCAAGATGGATGCGATCAGCGACCTGAGTAATGACCAGCGTGTCATCAGGGGGGTCAAGGTCAACCATAATGGCCACCAGTACGTGGTGGTCGAGGCTGATACCGGCGTGCACTATTACGCTGAGCTGACAGGCAACGGGCAACTGGATTTTCACCGGATGACCCGCAGTGATGCGCTGGATGTCGAATTCATCAAGTTCTACGACCAATACAAGGATATCTACGGTTTCGCGGCGCAGGGGCTCCCGGACAATCAGTTGGTGGTACTGCCCAGCCTGGAGACGCTGATCAAGAAAATCGTCGCCGACGAGCCTATGTCACCTGCCGAAATCAACCATCTTGCCAGCGTACTGCAAGGCCTGTCCCCCGAGAAACAACGCGAAGTCCTGATGGCGGTGTACGCATCGGGAAACAACCCCGGACATGTGGTAGTGGCGGCCAAACCGATCCGCCTGGCGCCGATCAACAAGCCTGCTGACTTCGCCCAGTTGCCGGCGGAACAACAGAATCGCGTGTATGCAGAAGGTGCGAGAAAAGCGGTTGACGAGCAGTTCCAGGCCACGGGCATTCGCTCAGCCAATCAACAGGTGCCCGGGCTTGCCGGCGAGGCCACGCGCAACGCCACGGCCACAGAAGTGGTGGGTTGGCTGTACACCCGCACGGGTGCGCCCAATTATTCCGAAATGGTCCTGAAGACCGGCGCCGGCAATTGTGACCAGATGGCCAAGGTCGCCGTTGATACGATCAATGCCAGTGGCGGCAATGCCCGTATCGCGCAAGTCAAAGGACATACCTTCGCGGTCGTCGGCGGGCCCCCGGGCCAGCCCCGCAGTAAAGGGTTTGTGGGGCCGGAGTGGGATCAGGCATGGGTCGTCGACCCCTGGGCCGGTATCACCTGCCGGGCGGCAGACTACCCGGCCCAGTTCAAGGCGCGGATGCAGGAGTGGAGCCAGTCTGGCAGGCGCATCCTGATCAGCGATGGAGGAACGCCGCCGCGCTCGGTGTGGAGCGACCCCATGGACCCACGCTGGATAAGCGCCACCGTCGATGGTGAAGCCCAGGTGTTCCAATAATCCGTTGCGCTAGAACTCCATCCTGAGGCCCAGGGTGCCCTTGCGCCCATCCAGTGCGTTGCTGTCGAGGTTGCGCGCATAACCCACCTCGCCATACACGCTGACGCTGTTGGAAACCTGCAGCGTTGCGCCGGCACTCAGGTCCAGGGTGGTGGATTTCTGCTCGGTATCAATGTCCGTGACGTCATTGAATCGCACACGATGGGTCCCGGATGCCCCGTGCCAGAGGTTGGTGCGGATAAAAGGCTGGACTGGCATCGCGGCCAGGGTATAGCTGCCGCGCAATCGGGCCCCGAGCCGGGTGGTGATGGCGGTGTCCGCGGAAAACCCGACCTTGGACACCCCATCATTCTGGCTATCGAGCCTGGTTTTATTGGCGATCAGTTGCACCTGCGGCTCCAACACCCAGTGTTGCCCGACCTGCAGCGGTATGCCGGCTTCCACCGAGCCCAGCACATCGTGACCTTTGGTCCTGAGCTTGAGCCCCCGATCGGATTCGCTGCTGCCATTGAGGCGGGTGCCCATCAGCACCACATCGACGTACCAGCCATACGGGTCAAGCAACGTCCAATACAGGCCCAGGCTGTCGCCGCGTAATGTGGTGTTGCCAGCATCCAGGTGCTGCCATCCGCGGTTGAACCCATCGACATTACCCCTCAGTCGGCTATGCCCGACGAAGAAGCCCAGCCGCTGGGTCTGGCCATTGCCAGTCGCCCAGGCATGGACATCGCTGCCCACCTGGAAGCCGCTGACCGAACCGTCCAACCGAGGGGCGACGGTACCGGCGTAGGCCTGGCGGCTACTGCTGCCGTAAACCCGGCCCCAGCCTGCCGGGAATGAGCCGGTGGCGGTCTGGCGACTCTGATCGCCCATGCGTTCGTGGTAGGTCCCGAGCATGGCCCGGACGGTCTGCTGCGCCGCCGGAAACAGCGTCGAATACACCGGTACCTCGGGGCGGTAGATCGGGATCGGCGGTTCACCGGGCACCGGCGCTGGCAAGTCAACCGGCGTTCCTTCGCCAGGCACCGGCAACGGCACCGGGGGCTGCTCCGGCTCGGGCAGGGGAGGCGCGACAATGGCTGAGCGCAGGTACCACTGTTGTTCGGCGCCGGCACTGACACCGCCCTTGAACAGGAAGTACTCAAAGGCTCCGGCGGACACCGAACCGCCTGCCAGGCTGAAGGCCCGGTCGCTGCCCGTCGCACCGTTGCGCGCTTCGACCACCTGGATGCCGTCGCTCAAGGTCTCGGCGCCGGCCCCGCCCAGATTGCTGACGTTGAGGGTCGTGGTGCCCAGTAGCGAGCCCTGGTTCACCACCAGTTTGTCACTGGCGGCACCATCGCCGGCCAACACACTTTGCAGCGCCATCTGCCCGTTGTTGCCGGTGTAGGTGCCATTCAGCGTCAGGCTGTCGGTGGCGCCGGTACTGCCGGTTGTCATGTCGATCAGGCCGCTGTTGTTGAGGCTCGCCAACTGGCCGGCCGTGAATGGGCTGATGGCCCCCTGGCTGACCAGCAGCACACTGCTGCCGTCGATACTCACGCTGCCGGTACCGGTGCCGCTATCCCCCAGCTTGAAATCCTGCGCCAAGGTAAAGCGCGAGCCGTTGTCGAAGTTGACCGTTTCCCAGTTGACGTAGCGTTCTGCGGTGGCTGCCTGGGTGTTATCGAAGACCAGGGTGTCGGTGCCCACGCCGCCATCGACCAGGGGCGTGGAAGAGAGCAGGGCCTGTGTCAGGTTTTGCAGCAATGCCCTGTCGTTATCCGCGCCCATATTGACCGCTGAATTGACCGTGCCTGCCTCGATCCAGTTGAACTGATCGTTGCCGAAGCTCATCAGCACCTGCCCATTGACCACGCCGCCGGTCAGGGTGAACAGGTCATCGCCACCACTGACACTGACGTTGCCGCCGATATACCCCCCGGAAACAGCGATGGTGTCCAAGCCAAAGCCAGTCACCAGGTTGCCGTTGATCCGTCCGCCGAGCAGGGTGTAGAAGTTGTTGTCGAGCTTCATATCCACCCGGCCGATGGTGCCGGCGGATTGGGTGGCCACGTCGCCATCCTCGAATGCCCCGACGATCTCGCCACCGCTCATATAGAACGTATCGCGGCCATCGCCCTGGGCCACGCTGGCCACGCGCCCGCCGCTTTGCGCATAGTTGTCGATGCCGTTGCCCTGGTTGATCGCGCCCACGGTGCCGCCGCTGATCTGCACCGTGTCGGCACCATCGCCCTGGGTCACTGCACCCACCACCGCATTGAGGTCCGCGCGGAAAATATTCGCGCCATGGCCCATGTTCAAGGCGCCCATGCTGCCTGACTGGGCTTGCACCTGATCATGGCCGTCGCCAAACGTGACAGTGCCGGTGATCGCGCCATTACCACCGCTGGGAAGACTGAGGGCGTTATTGCCATTGAGGTCGGTAAAACCGAGTGCTGTGCCACTGTCGCAGAGGGTGGTGTCGTCACCCGCAGTGATCACCGGGGTACAGGCCGCATAGGTGGCTGGCGGGAAGGTCCCCATCTGGGCCGCGCTGGTTAGCCAGGCGCCCAGGTACCGCCGCACATATCGCCGTGTGCTCATGATCTATCCTCGCTCGATGGAAGATGACGTCCCGCCGCCCCCAAGGGCAGGCACGGTCCGGACCATGACAACGCAAAAAAGCACGATAACGATAAGGGACAACCGGTTTCCTGTTTCGTAAAACATCGCCAATGCAAGGGGTTGGCATGGCTATCTCGACTGCACTTGAACCTGTGCAGTGCTTGTTCCACGTTAGCAACCGCCGGGAGGGGCCGCCACTGTCAGAGTTAACAGGTATAGACCTGTGTCACAGGAACACGATCTCATAGGGCTCACGCATACGCTCCAGCAACACCGGTGGCAGCATGGGCGCCAGGCCGATCAGCGGGTCGCCGAGCAACTGACTGGCGTAGGCGTGGGCGGCATGGCGTTTGCGCGCCACGCTCCAGGTGTCGAGGCGCACCTTGCGCGCGCACTGCCAGGGCATGCGCCCGGCTTCGCGGGCGGGCCAGTGCCAGGCCCAGATCGGCAACTCCAGCAGGCGCGCGCCCGTCAGCGCACAGGCGATGGCGGTGGCACGACCAACCGCATCGTGGTCGTCATTGCCATCATTGCGCCAGGTGGTAAACACCACATCGCCGGGTTGCAGGTAACGCGCAATAAACTGGCTCAAGGGGTGTTCGTGGGCGGCCAAAGCGTTGTCGCAAAAGCCACCACGGATCCATTTCAGGCTGTGCAAGGGCAAGCCCAGGCGGCGCAGGGCCTCGACACTTTCCTGGGGCCGGAACACGCTCAGGCGTTGCGCCGACCATTGGTTGGAGCCTGGATGGCTGGCACTGCCGTCGGTGATCGAGATCAACTTCAGAGGGTAATCCAGGGCACTGAACAGTTGCAGCAAACCGCCGCAGGCCAGCACTTCGTCCCCAGGATGCGGAGCAACTACCACCACGCGTGAGCCAGGGGGCACCAGCAGAGAAGGGCTGATGGTCGGGATTTGCGCCAGCTGCGGCGCACTGTTCCAGATTTGCGCCGGCACGCGGCGCCCGTCGTGCAGGGGGGCGGGTTTGATCAATGTCACGTCCTTGTCCGTTTGATGCAGGTCGTATCCCGTTGACGGGTCGACTCTCCTTTTTGTCGCGCAGGCGCCAGGCCCGTACGGCACGCTGGCGTTCCGAATCCTGGATTGCCATATCTGAGTATTGTTCATTGGCGGGGATTCGTCGCGCTCCGGCCGGGTAAAATCGTATTTATTTCAGGAAGGCTGCATCAGCCCCTTCAAATAGTCGCCAAATCCTCCTTGCGCACGGCACTCCAGGCGCGCACTGGTGATGACCTGGGGCGCGTGGCTCCAGGCAATGGTTGCGCCGCAACGCTCCAACTGGCGTACCAGTTGCACATCTTCATGACAGGGCAGGGGCTCGAACCCGCCAGCCCGCACATAGGCGCCGGCGCTGACCCCCAGATTGGCCCCATGGATGTGCCGATGCCCGTCACAGGCCTGGTAGGACTGGTGATAGCGGATCTGCGCCGCCTGGTCGAAACCATCGCTCCAGGCGTCCACCGTGACGGTGCCGCACACCGCATCCACGCCCAGCGCCAGTTGCGCCACCAGCCAATCGGTGGCAACACGACTGTCGGCATCGGTACAGGAGATCCAGCGGGCGCCATTGTTAAGCAGGTGCCGAGCGCCCATGCCCCGCACCTGGCCGACATTGCGCGCCTCGACGCTCAGGCTGTGTACGCCGAACGTCTCGGCAATGGCCGCACTGCGGTCGGTACAACTGTCGAGCACCACCAGTATCTGCACTTCTTCACCGAGCAACCCGGGATGGCTGGCGGCGATCAACGCGGCCTTCAGACATTCAGGCAGCAGCGCCTCTTCGTTATGCACCGGGATCAGAATGCCGATCATCGCAAGCCCTCGAGATGGGCGACCGAGGCGCTTTCGCGAGACCACAGGTCGAGTAGGAAATCACTGTCAGCCACCTGCGCCAGGCGCGACATACCCAGGCGTTGGTGCAACACCTGGTGGACCTGTTCCGCAGTTTGCGGGCAACCGTCGATAGCTGGGCGCCAGTGACAGGCCAGGACCTGGCCATCGTCGGTCAGCGCGGCCAGGATCTGTTCGACGAGCAGGCACAGGTCGTCATGGTCGAGGTAATAGCACCACTCGCTCAGCACGATCAGTTCGAACCTGCCGCCCGGCCATTGGGCAGGCAAGCGACGTTGCTCGACCTGGGCATGGGCGAACCCTTGCAGGCGCGCTTGCGCCAGGCTCACTGCGGCAGCGGCGGTGTCGCAGCACAGCAGACGCGCGCAACGTGGCGCCAGTTCGGCGCTCAACTCGCCATTGGCGCAGCCGGGTTCGAAAATCGAGGCATAGCGGGGTTTGGTCAGCAGCCCCAGGGTCAAGGCGCGCTTACGTTGCTCGTACCAGCGCTGGCGGAAGGCCCAGGGATCGTCGCTATCCACAAACAATTGGTCGAAGTAAGCCGTGGCCACACTCATACAAACACCACTTCAAAAGGTTGTAACAGCCGCTCCAGCACGTGGGGCGGCAAGACGGGCGGTAAGTCGATCTGGGGGTCGCCTTCCAGCTGGCTGGTGAAGGCGTGCAGGGCATGACGCTTGCGCGCGACGGCGGCGGGCGCCAGGGCAATCTTGCGTGCGCGCTGCCACGGCACCCGTGGGTCTTCGGGGGTTGCCCAATGCCACGTCCACACCGGCAGTTCAATCAAGCGCGCACCGACCGCCAAGGCTGCCTGGGCACTGGCACGGCCCACCGCTTCGTGGTCGCAATGCCCGTCTTCGCGCCAGGTGGTGAACACCACATCGTCCGGTTGCAGGTGCCGCTGGATAAATTCAGTCAGCGCCGATTCCCGGGCCTGCACCTGACTGTCGCTAAAACCGCCGCGCAGCCAGGTCAGGCGTTGCTGATGCCAACCCAGGCGTTGCAAGGCCTCGGCCGACTCCTGCGGGCGCACCTCGCGCAAACGCTGCTGCGGCCAACGGGGCGAGCCGGGGTGGCTGGCACAGCCATCCGTCACCGAGATCAGCAGCAGTTCGCGGCCCAGCGCGGCCAAGCCTTGCAACAGGCCGCCGCAGCCGAGCACTTCATCATCCGGATGGGGCGCGATTATCACGGCGCGGCAACCATCAGGCACCAGTTGCGCCACATTGACCTCGGGCAGGCCGGCGACCCGGGCTGAACCTTGCCAGGCCCGCAGCGGGGTGCCCTGGCCGACAATGGGGTTGGCTTTCATAATTGCCACGTCCCTCCGGACTGGATCGCCACCTTCTTGCCAAGGGCCGCCAGGTCACGCTCGGCATGGCTTTGGCGCAAGTACACCGGCAAGTCGGCCATCAACCGGGCGAAGTGTTCATCCTTGCAGTAAGGCCCGGCGCCCAAAGCCCGGCCTGTGTGATGGATGACCTGGTTGGCGGCCGCCTCAATCACCGCCCGCGCGCGGCGTGCCAGCAGTTGGGCATTGGCCTGGGGCTGATCGTCGATTTGCCGCGCAGCCGTGCGCAGCACCGTAGCGGCCGCGTACAAGGCCATGTCCACCGCGCCCAGATGCGCCAGCGCATGGGGCTCTTCGCGTTGATCGCAGTGTTCACGCAGGGCCTCGGCCAAGCGCTGCGCCGCGCCGTACCAACAGGCGGCAATACCAACCCCGCCGTGCCAGAAGCCGGGGCGTTGCAGGTAATCCCCTGGGGCGCCTACGGCCAGCGCCACGGCGTTCTCGAACGTCACATCGACACTCGCGCAAGCGCCCATGCCCACGGCGTTCCAGCCTTCGGCGGTCACTGTTACCCCCGGCTGGTCCATTGGCACCGCGACCAACTGCTGGCGCTCCTGCGCATCCCAGGCGGTCAATAACCCGTGGCTGACCACCCCGGCCCCGGAACACCAGGCCTTGCGGCCATGCAGCAGGTACTGCGAGCCCTCACGCCTGACCTGCACCCGTGCCGTCAGCGGTTCGGCGGCCCACATGCCCCAGGTGCTGCCCGCCGGCGGCGCCGCGCTGTTGAGGTCGGCCATGATTGCCAGCGCGTCGGTGTGCCCTTCGAACAGCTTGCACAGGCTCAGGTTGTGCCCGGCCACCTGGGCCAGCAGGCTGAAGCGCAGCAGGGTCTGCCCGCCACCCGGCAATGGCAATTGATCCAGGCCAGCCGCCACCATGGCACTCAGGGTCTGACCAAGGCCCTCGGTATCGGCCAGACCCTGACGATTGCGTTGCAGAAAACCGTGTAAATCCATTTCACACCTCTTCCTCGTGTTGCAGCTCGAACAGCAGCAGCGAGCGCCCGGTCACGGCATATTCATGGTCAAAATCGAAACGTTCCTGGCCGCGCACGGCCGGCTGGTTGGTATCGACCATGCAGGTCCAGAAACCGCCATCCGGCACCTGGGGCAAGCGGAAGTTCACCAGGTCATGGTGCGCATTGACCACCAACAGCAGCGTAGCATCGGCCCCCGGCCGGCGGATCCCGGTTTCCTGGGCGCGCCCATCCATCAACATGCCCAGGCAACGGCCCTGGCTGTCTTCCCATTGCTCGATGGTCATTTCATTGCCATCGGGGGCCAGCCAGGTCACGTCCTTGACCCCGATGTCCTCGTTATAGTCGCCCACCAGGAAGCGCCCGCGACGCAGGATGGGGTAGGCCAGGCGCAACTTGATCAGGCGTTTGACGAACTTGAGCAGGGACTTGCCATCCTCATCCAGCTCCCAGTTGACCCAGCCGATTTCGCTGTCCTGGCAGTAGGCGTTGTTATTGCCGTGTTGGGTGCGGGCGAACTCATCCCCGGCCACCAGCATCGGCGTGCCCTGGGCCAGCAGCAGGGTGGCGAAGAAGTTGCGCATCTGGCGCAGGCGCAGCGCGTTGATCTCCGGGTCTTCGGTCGGGCCTTCGACGCCGTGGTTCCACGACAGGTTGTTATTGCTGCCGTCCTGGTTGTTCTCGTCGTTGGCTTCGTTGTGCTTGTCGTTGTAGGACACCAGGTCATGCAGGGTGAAGCCATCGTGGGCGGTGATGAAGTTCACCGAGCTGTAGGGGCGGCGCCCGCGCTGGTTGAACATCTCGCCGGAGGCGGTCATGCGCCCGGCAAAGTCCGCCAACTGGCCGTCATCGCCTTTCCAGAACGCGCGCACGGTGTCGCGGAAACGGTCATTCCACTCCACCCAGCCCGGCGGGAAGTTGCCCACCTGATAACCGCCGGGGCCCACATCCCAAGGCTCGGCGATCATTTTTACCTGGCGCAGCACCGGGTCCTGGCGGCAGGCCACAAGGAAGCTGTGACGCTCGTCGAAACCGTCGTGATAACGCCCGAGGATGGTCGCCAGGTCAAAGCGGAAGCCATCCACATGCATCTCGGTGGCCCAGTAACGCAGGGAGTCGGTCACCATTTGCAGTACACAAGGGTGGCTCAGGTCCAGGGTGTTGCCGGTGCCCGAGTCATTGATATAGAAGCGCTTGTCGTCAGGCATCAGGCGGTAGTAGGAGGCGTTGTCGATGCCGCGCATCGACAGGGTCGGGCCTTGCTCGTTGCCTTCGGCGGTGTGGTTGTAGACCACATCGAGGATCACTTCCAGCTTGGCCTCGTGCAGGTGCGCGACCATTTCCTTGAACTCGGCGATCTTGCCGCTGGCCAGGTAGCGCGGGTCAGGGGCAAAGAAGGCGATGCTGTTGTAACCCCAGTAGTTGGTCATGCCTTTTTGCAGCAAATGCTGGTCATTGACGAAGGCATGCACCGGCAGCAACTCCACCGAGGACACCCCCAGTTGGCGGATGTGCTTGAGCACATCGTCCACCATCAACCCGGCGCAGGTACCGCGCACCGCTTCAGGGACAGAAGGATGGCGCATGCTGATGCCGCGCAGATGGGTTTCGTAGATGATCGTGCGATCCCACGGGGTGCGCACCGGCTGGTCGTTGCCCCAGGTATGGGCCGGGTCGATGACTTTGCATTTGGGCACGAAGGGCGCGCTGTCGCGCTCATCGAAACTCAGGTCGGCATCCGGGTGGCCGATGGTGTAGCCAAACAACGCTTCGGACCATTTGAGCTCGCCCACCAATTGCTTGGCATAGGGGTCGATCAGCAATTTATGGTGGTTGAAGCGATGGCCGTTGGCGGGATCGTAAGCCCCGTATACCCGGTAGCCATAGATCAGCCCGGGGTGGGCATCGGGCAAGTAGCCGTGGAAGGTCTCGTCGGTGTATTCCGGCAGTTCGATACGTTCCAGCTCGACTTCGCCGGTATCGTCGAACAGGCACAACTCAACCTTGGTGGCGTTGGCCGAGAACAGCGCGAAATTGACCCCCAGACCATCCCAGGTCGCGCCGAGGGGGAAGGGCAAGCCTTCACGAATGCGCGATGGCTCGGTAGCGGGTGTCTTGCTCATGGTGTTGCTCCTGCAGGGTTTTTCAGGCCGAACGGGGCCGTGCTGACATCAGGTCAGATCAATCGTTGAGTGTGCTGCAGGAGCCGGTGGCCGGCTCCTGTGGGAAGGTGGATCAGCCGGCAGGCTTACGCGCCGCCCGTGGTTTTTTGGCGACCGCCGGTTTTTCCGCAGCCGGCTTTGCCTTGGCCTTGGTGCCTGTCTTGGGTTTACTCGGGGTCAGGGCCTCGGCTTCGGCCAGCTTGCGGGCCATTTCCCAATGACGGGCTTCCTGGCCCTCAGGTTTACCTTCGGACTCCCATATCTGATACGCGAATTCACGAACGCGTTTGTCTTCGGTGCTCATCGCAATGCTCCTCACAGAAAATTTCAGCTTTCTTGATCGTCAGAATGGATAAAGACATTTACCGGGAGTACCCCCAGGGCAGCGCTGATCAGTAGCTCCTTGTTGGGTGTGACTGCGCCTGTTTGCAAAAGTCCCTTCCAATTTTGCTGCGTGGCGTCGAACGGTAATGTGATCCGGGTATCGCCCCAAACCTGCGCATCCACCCGGGGCTGGGCGCTGTTTTCAAGCAGAGCGTGGGTCCAGCGTGGCACCACCACCAACAGCCACTGGCCTTGATATTCGCGGCTGAAGGCGACAATCCGTTGGGCATGCCGGCCCAGCACTTGCAGCGGTACATAGCGTCCCCTGGCAAACAACAGCGGGTAGGCCTTGCGCAGGTTCAACACCTGGGCAATCAGCGCCTGCTTCAAGTGCCCGTCACGCCAGCGCTCAAGCAAGGCGCCGGGTGCTGCCGCCAATGCCTGTTGCCGGGCATTGAAATCCACCGGCCGCCGGTTGTCCGGATCCACCAGGCTCAAGTCCCAGAATTCGTCGCCCTGGTACAGGTCCGGCACGCCTGGCACGGTGTTGCGCAGCAAGGACTGCGCCAGCCCGTTCAACGCGCCAGCGGGGGCGATGGCCTCGGCCGCCGCGTGGATCGCGGTGCGCAAGGTCAGACCGGCGGGCTCGAGCAGCAAGCGCCTGAGGAAGGCTTCGACACCTTGCTCATACACATCGTTGGGGGCGCTCCAGCTGCTGTGTAGTTTGGCTTCGCGCAGGGCTTTTTGCTGCCATTGCCAGAGGCGCTGCTGATAGTCGTCGGTGTTCTCAATGCCCAGGTCCAGGGGCCAACTGCCCAGCAGCACCTGATACAGGATCAGCTCATCACCGGCCGAGGGGATGGCCGGATCATCGCGCAAGGGCGCCGCCAGCCTGCGCCACTGTTGCACCTGCTCGGCATACCAGGGCGCGCACTCGCTGAGCACCGCCAGGCGCGCACGGCTGTCTTCACCGCGTTTGTGGTCATGGGTGGCGGTGGCCAGCAGGTTATCGGGGAAGGCCTGCAGGCGCTGCTGGTTGGCGGCATGGAACTCGGCCAGGGGCGCGCTGAACTGTTCGGTACTGAAGCCCACGTCATTGCGCGAGAGCAGCACTGCCGAGCGATAGAAAGCGGTGTCTTCCACGGCCTTGGCGGCTGCCGGCGAGGTCAGTTGCTGGAAGCGCACGCAGGCATGCTTGAGGATCTTGCGCGGCTGCCCCACCGGGCGTTCGCGCCAGAGTTGGCCGCCGAGCCACTGTTGCAGGTAGTCGAGCACTGGCCAGTCGGCTTCGCTCAAAGTCCCACGGGCACCGGCCAGCGCCTGCTGGAACAGCGCCTCGTCAGCGGCGCTGCGGCCACAGGCGCTGATGTAGGTGCGGTACACCGGGAAGTGCACGATCAGCTCCTGCAAGGCGCGGCGGATCGCGCCCAGGGTCAGGTCACGGCTCATCACATCTGCGCGGGCCACTTGCAGCAGGGCCTGGGCCACGCTCTCAAAATCCCCGGCCAGGGAGCCGTTGAGGATTTGTTGCCGGGCCAGCCAGGCTTCCTCGATAAACGCCGACGGCCGCTCGCTGGCCTCGCTCCACAGCTGGGCCAACGCCTCGAACCCCTGGGGGTCGTGCTGTACCAGCGACACCTGGTTCATGAACTCATAGCCGGTGGTGCCATCCACCCGCCAGTCTTCGCGCAGGGTTTCCCCGGTGCCGAGGATTTTCTCGACAAAGATCGGCAAGTGCCGGCTCGGCGACAATCCATCCACCCGGCGCCGCAACTTGCGGCAGTAGCCACGGGGATCGGCCAGGCCGTCGATATGGTCGATGCGCAGGCCATCCACCAGGCCCTCGCGGATCAGCTGGAAAATCTTGCGGTGGGTGGCCTCGAAGACCGTGGCCCGCTCCACCCGCAGGCCGCCCAACTCGTTGACGTCGAAAAAGCGCCGCCAGTTGATGTCATCCGCCGCCGTGCGCCAACTGGCGAGGCGGTAGGCTTGCTGCTCCAGCAGTTGGTGCAACCGGGAAAACCCCTCGGGCTGGCGCGCATCAAACAGCGCCAGGATGTGCTCGATGGCTGTCAGGTTCAGGGGCTCGCGCGCCTGTACGGCCAGTTCCTGTTTCAGGCTGGCGGCCAGGGGCCAGGCATCAGCCTGATAGGCCAGGGCGCTGAAGCGGTCGGCCAGCTCTTTGAGGGGCGGATGCAGGCGCAGGATATCGCCGTAGTCCCTGGGGCAGATCGGGAAGCGGTGCTCGTAGTGCTCGACAAAGAAGCTGCCCTGGGCCGGGTCAAACCGCAGGGGCAGGTTGCCGCTTTGCAAGGCCTCGCCGTAATCGCTGCCGAGGAAGGGCATCAGCAGTTGGCCCTTGAGCAGCGGGTCGGGGGAGTGCCACTGGATATCGAAGAATTCGCAGTAAGGGCTCAGGCGCCCCCATTCCAGCAGATCCAGCCACCAGGGGTTGTCGCTGCCACCGACGGCCATGTGGTTGGACACGATATCCAGAATCAGCCCCATCTCATGGGCGCGCAGGGCCGCCACCAGGCGACGCAAGGCGGGTTCGCCGCCCAGTTCCGGGTTGACGGTGGTCGGGTCGACCACGTCGTAGCCATGCATTGAACCGGCGCGGGCCTTGAGCAGGGGCGACGCATACAGGTGGCTGATGCCCAGGCGGGCAAAATACGGCACCAGCGGCACCGCATCGTCGAGGGTAAAGCCTTTGTGAAATTGCAGGCGCTGGGTGGCTCGTAGCAAGACGCTGTTCATCGGTCACGCTCTAGGGCTTGATTACGGGCGACCGCCAGTAACTCCAGGCGGCGCGCAGCGTTTTCATCGTCGAGCAGGTGCGCGGCGTCCCCCGGCAAGCGCCGTCGCCAGTTGGGATGGGTGTCGGTGGTGCCAGGCAGGTTGGCTTGCTCTTCGACGCCCAGGGCATCTTCCAGAGGCAGCAACACCAGCGGCGCACGGGTGTGGCCGAGGTAGCGCACGCTGGCATCGAGCATGTGGTCGGTTTCGTTGCGCAGTTCATCGAGGAAGTTCTGCGGGTCTTGAACCAGGGCCTGGCGCAGTGCTTCACGCTCGCGCTGGCGGTGCTCGCTCCATTGCTCCACCGTCGGCGCGTCGATCAACCCCAGTTGCACATTCCAGTCGATATCGCGGCTGTGCCACCAGCCATTGAGCGTCGGCAGGTCATGGGTACTGGTGGTGGCCAGGGCGTTATCCGGCCAGTCGAGGATCGGCGTGAAGCGCCCGCCGTGGTCCTGTTCGAACAGCAATACGCGCATGCCCAGCATGGCCCGGGCGCTGAGCTTTTCCCGCAGGCCCTCGGGCACCGTGCCCAGGTCTTCGCCGAGCACAATCGCTTGGTGTCGGCTGGATTCCAGGGCCAGCAGGCGCAGCAGGTCGTCCACCGGGTAATACAGATAAGCGCCTTGTTTGGGCGAAGCGTCCCTGGGGATCACCCACAGCCGTTGCAGGCCCATCACATGGTCGATACGCAAGCCGCCAGCATGGGCGAAGTTGGCCCGCAGCATTTCGATAAAGGCGCGAAAACCGTTGCGTTTCAGGCCTTCGGGGGAGAACGCGGAGATGCCCCAGCCCTGGCCGGCACGGTTGAGGATATCCGGTGGCGCACCCACCGTCAGGTCGGCCAGCAGTTCATCCTGACGGCTCCAGGCCTGGCTGCCGGCGCCATCGGCACCCACGGCCAGGTCGGCAATCAGGCCGATGCCCATGCCACTGCCGCGGGCGGCTTGTTGCGCACGTTCAAGGCAGCGGGCGATCAGCCATTGGTTGAAGGCATAAAAGCCAATGGCCTCGCCTTGCTCGGCGGCGAATTGTGCCAGCGCGGCGCTGCCCGGATCGCGCCACTCCTCGGGCCACTGGCGCCAGTCGAGGCTTTCGCCGGTGGCGGCGCGCTCGGCCTGGATGGCTTCGAAGCGGCAGTGGTTTTCCAGGGCCTCACCGCCGGCTTGGCGAAAGCTCAGGAAGTCCGCCTGCTGCGGGTGCTCGCCCTGGCGGAAGTCCTCATACAGGGCACGCAGCAGGCGTTGCTTGGCCTTGGCGGCGGCAGGCCAGTCGATCAGGCTTTGTTGTTCCAGTTCGTGCAGCTCATCGGCCAACCCGGTGGACTCGATAGCGCTGCGCACTGCGCGCTCGCCGAGGATGCACCCCGGCGAGGCGTACAAGCTATTGAGGAACAGCCGGCTGGACGGCGAGTAGGGGCTGTAGCGCGTGGTATCGGCGCTGAACATCGCGTGCAGCGGGCTGATGGCCAGGGCATCGACGCCCCGTTCCGCGGCGGCGCGGGCCAGTTGTTCCAGGGCCTGGGTGTCGCCAAAACCGCCGTCGCCGCTACGGCGCAACGCATACAACTGGGCGCTCAGGCCCCACGCACGGGCAGGCTGGCTGTCCACCGCCTCGGCCACGCTGAAACAGCGCAGGGGCGCGACAGCCAGGGTGAAGGACTGGCCGCCGATCTGCACCCGCTGGTAGCCCACGGGCAGGGTACCGGGCAGGTTGGCCTCGGCGTCCAGCTCGAGGCTCTGGGTACTGCCATCCTCCAGGTAAACCTGGCACGGCGTGCCGGGAGCAAAGTATGCGGCCAGGTCGAGGCTGCTGCCGACGTCCACCGTCAGCAGTGGCGCCAGATGGCGGTCTTGTTGCACACGCTCCAGGTCTTGCAGGCTGGCAGCGATGGCTTCATCGGTGTCGGCGGGGTGGCCAAGACCATTGAGCACGGCGCGCAAGGCGTCGGCGCTGACATGTTGCGGGCGGCCATTGGCGTCGATCCAATCCACCGCTAGGCCCGCGCGGCTGGCGAGTATTTCCAATTGCGCTTCGCTCAAGGGTGCTCTCCAACAGGTGATGAGGTGTCGCCCGGCGTCAGGCTGACGCGGGCGCAGAAGGGCGTGAGTGACCCAGGGTCGCTGCTGGTGCTGAACAGCTCAGTGATGCCGGCCGGATGATGCAGGGTGGCCGCACTCAGGTTGAGGTCGATCTGCAGGATGCTGCCATTGCCCATCCGCCAGCGGGCCGATACCGCGCCCTGGCCCAGGACCTGCGCGCCGAGGGCCATGCTGCCGGGCAGGTGGGGCACGATATGTTGCCGGCGCAGGCCCAGCAGCTGGCGATACAGCGCCGCAGGCGCCTGGCTAAACTGCGGGATGCAGCGTTCGAAGGTCTGCAGCGCGTTGGGGTCGGGAATCTGCGCGCGGCGCTCGGGGTCGCTGAAGGCGGCGAAGTCAGCAAACTCATTGCGTCGGCCTTCGCGCACGGCCTCGGCCAGTTCGCCGTGATGGTCGGTAAAGAACAGGAAGGGCTGCTCGGCGGCGATCTCATCACCCATGAACAGCAGCGGGATCATCGGCGACATCAGCAGCAAGGTGGTCGCCGCCTGCAACGCCTGGGGCGAACACAGTTGATGCAAGCGCTCGCCAAGGGCGCGGTTGCCGATCTGGTCGTGGTTCTGCAAAAACAGCACAAAGGCACTGGGCGGCAAGTGCTCGCTGGATTCGCCACGCCGGGTACCGTGGCGCGTGGTCTCACCCTGATAGATAAAGCCTTCGCCCAGGCAGCGCGCCAGTTTGGCCGTGGGTTCGTCGGCAAAGTCGGCGTAATAGGCGTCGGTCTCGCCGGTTAACAGCACGTGCAGGGCGTTATGCCCGTCGTCGTTCCATTGCGCATCGAAACCCTGCTGCAACAGGCTGGCCTGGTTGAATTCGTTTTCCAGCACCAGCCATACATGGCGGTCCGGGTCCACCTGCTCACGCACCCGTCGGGCCAGCTCCTTGAGGAACGACGGGTCGTCGATGGCATGCACCGCATCCAGACGCAGGCCGTCGAAGCGGTATTCGAGGAGCCACATCAGCGCATTGTCGATAAAGAAGTCGCGCACTTCGCGGCGGCGAAAGTCGATCCCGGCGCCCCAGGGGGTGTGGGTGTCTTCGCGGAAAAAGCCTTTGGCGTACTGGCCCAGGTAGTTACCGTCGGGGCCGAAGTGGTTGTAGACCACATCCAGAATCACCGCCAGGCCATGCTCATGGGCCCTGTCGATCAGCTGTTTCAACTGATCCGGCGTGCCCAGGGACGCTTGCGGCGCGTAGGGCAGCACCCCGTCGTAGCCCCAGTTACGCTCGCCGGGGCACTGCGCCAGCGGCATCAGCTCAATGGCGGTGATGCCCAACTCGGCCAAGCGTGGCAGGTGTTGCTCTACAGCGGTGTAGCCTCCCAGGACCCCCACATGCAGCTCGTAGATCACCGCTTCATGCCAGGGTCGGCCCTGCCAGGCGCTGTGGCGCCAGGGGTAGGCCAAGGGATCGACCACCACGCTGTCGCCATGTACATCCGCGTGCTGGAGGCGCGATGCCGGGTCCGGCACATCGCGCTCGCCATCAATATTAAAGTGGTAGCGGGTACCGGCCCCACAGCGCACGTCAGCCACAAACCAGCCTGCTGCCTGGGGCAGCATGGGCACCGACTGCCCCCCTTGCAGCTCGACGCTGACATAAAACGCATCAGGCGCCCACAGGGCGAAGCGGGTGTGTTGCGCATCCTGCATGATCGCGCCGTGGGGCCATGTTTCCAGAGTCCGTGACGGCATCTATCCTAACCTCTTTATACTTTTCCTGATTTTCCCAGCGCTTTCGCTACCAGTTGTTCGTAAAGTTCGGCATAGGGCTCCACCGCCTGGCACCAGTTGAATGGCGCGGACATGGCCCGGCAACGCATGGCGTTGAGCAGGCCGGGGAAGGCAAACACCTTGAAGGCACGGGCGAGGGCGGCTTCGTAACTTTCGACGGTAGATTCGTCGAACAGAAAGCCGGTCACGCCATCTTCGATGGTGTCAGCCAGGCCGCCGGTATTGCGCGCCACCGGCAGCGAACCGAAGCGCTGGGCGTACATCTGGCTCAGGCCGCAGGGCTCGTAGCGCGAGGGCATCAATAAAAAGTCGCTGCCGGCAAACATGCGGCGCGCATCGGTCTCGTTAAAGCCGATCCGCACGCCGATGCGGCCGGGGAAGCGCAGGGCCAAAGCGCGCATGGCTTGTTCTTCTTCCGGCTCGCCACGGCCGATAATGGCAATTTGCCCACCATTTTCGACAATAAAGCCGGCGACGGCTTCGGTCAGGTCCAGACCTTTTTGGTAGACCAGGCGTGACACCACGGCAAACAGCGGGCCGCTGGACGCGTCCAGGCCGAACAGCTTGCGTACGTGGCTGGCGTTGACCGCCTTGCCTTGCCAGTCGCCGATATTGAACGGGTGGTCCAGGTGTGGGTCGGTGGACGACTCCCAGCTTTCATCAATGCCGTTGGGGATGCCACTGAGCAGGCCTTGCTGGGTCTTGCTGGCAAGGAAGCCATCCAGGCCGCAGCCGAACTCGGGGGTGGTGATCTCCCGGGCGTAGGTGGCGCTGACCGTGGTGATATGGCTGGAATAGGCCATGCCGGCCTTGAGGAACGACATCTTGCCGTAGAACTCCATGCCTTCCTGTTGCAAGGCATGTTCGGGAATCCCCAGCTCCGGGCACGAGGCCAGGCTGACCACGCCCTGATAGGCCAGGTTATGGATGGTAAACAGCGTGGGGGTGCGCGAACCCCGCCAGTGCATGTAGGCCGGCGCCAGGCCGGCTGGCCAGTCGTGGGCATGCACCAGGTCCGGGCACCAGTGGATTTGCGCGAGGTTGGCGGCGATATCGGCGGCGGCCAGGCCCAGGCGGGCGAAGCGGATATGGTTGTCGGGCCAGTCGCGGCCGTTGTTGGCGCCATAGGGCGTGCCTTCACGCTCGTACAGTTCGGGGCAGATCAGCACATAGATGACCAGGCCGTCCTTGAGGTCCATGCGCCCGATCTTGCACGGTGGCAGCGCGGCATGCCCGCCCAGTTCGCCGATGATATGGATCGGGTTGTCGCTGTCCAACACCTGGCGGTAGCCCGGAATCAGCACCCGTACATCGTGCAGGTGGGCCATGGCTCGGGGCAGGGCAGCGGACACATCCCCCAGGCCGCCGGTTTTCACCAGATCAGCCAGCTCCGAGGTCACAAACAGTACTTTCTTACGATTGGGATTTTGCGACGACACCGACCGCACTGGGCCGGGAAGGTCAACCAAGGTGGTTGGTCCATCGACCGGCTGACTAAAACGCTGTCCCTGAGTTCCCGAAGCGGCACTTATCATTGTTCTCTCCCATGTGTTGGTCAACTGAGCGCCTGAGGCCCCAGCGAAAATCAACCGCGTCCTGCGGTCACGCGCACTAGCACTGCACAGACTGGCAAGGCTTATGCCAATTGCACCGAACTGATAAATAGATTGGATGGGCGGACGTCCGGCTGGCGCCGGTGGCGTGCGTCCTACCTTAAACCTGACCTACGGCAGAGTTGGAAAGTTTCGATTTATTGCGGGGGCTTTTGTTCTGATCGTGACCCATCGGTCATCAGTCTAGGACACAGCCCAGAGCCTGCAAGGGCTGTGGGAAAAATTTGTAGGACAATATCTTTTTTGCGGCGGTGTGGTGGGTGGGCATCGTATCGATGGCTGGGTGTGTAGAGGCACGAGAGGGGGACTGCTGCGCAGTCCAACGCGGGCAAGCCCGCTCGCCACAGGGGATGGGTGCCTCTTGGCGGGGCGCCGAGGCAGTGCTGCTCGATAGTGGTGCGCGGTCGTGCTTAAAGTGATTTATTAAGAGTTAATATAGTTATATATCAATGAGTTATAGGTGATATCTAATGTTTTGTATCAGTTCAGGCCGCGCCGTATCTCCCCCGCAGCCCATGCCTGGATGTCTTCAATCATCTGCCCATAGAACTGCCGGTAGTTCTGCTCGCTGACGTAGCCGACATGGGGTGTGGCCAATACATTGGGCAGATGGCGGAATTCATGGTCCGCCGGCAATGGCTCCTGCCCGAACACATCCAGCGCTGCGCCGGCCAATCGGCCATGGCGCAGTGCATCGACCAGCGCCGCTTCATCAACGATCGGTCCGCGTGCCGTGTTGACCAGGCGTGCACTGGGCTTCATCCAGGCCAGGGCCTGGGCATCCACCAGTCCACGGCTGCGCTCGCTGAGCACCAGGTGAATCGACAGCACATCGGCTTGCTCGAACAATTGGCGCTTGCTGACCCAAGTTACCCCCACGGCGGCGGCGCGTTCCGGGGTAAGGTTTTCGCTCCAGGCAATCACACGCATGCCAAACACCTGGCCAAACTGCGCCACGCGTTGGCCAATACTGCCCAGGCCGAGGATGCCCAGGGTCTTGCCATGCAGATCGCCGCCCAGCCCTTGTTGCCACTGGCCGGCGCGCAGGGCGTTGGCTTCAGCCAGCAGATTGCGCGTGGACGCCATGATCAACGCCCAGGTCAACTCCGGCGCCGCGTGCTTGTAGCTGTCGGTGCCGCACACCTGGATGCCCAGGGCCTTGGCCGCGGCCAGGTCGATGGCCGCATTGCGCATGCCGCCGGTGACCAGCAGTTTAAGCGCCGGCAACCCTTGCAACAGCGCCTGATCGAAAAGCGTGCGCTCACGCATCACGCAAATCACCTCAAACCCCTGCAAGCGGGCGATCAGGGTGGCGGTATCGGCCGGATAGTCATGCAGGAAATGCACCTGGCCGACCGTCTCCAGCACCGACCAATCCACCACGTCCCGTGCGACGTCTTGCCAATCATCTATGACTGCGATCTGTACTGACATACACACCTGCCTTGCGTTAACTGGGGATGACCGTTACACCCAATGCACAGCCATTGCCACCACCGCGTAACGGGCCGCCTTGGCCAGGCTGACGATCAATATAAAACGCCAGAGCGGCTCCCGCATCACGCCGGCCACCAGGGTCAGTGGGTCGCCGATGATCGGCAGCCAACTGAGCAGCAGTGACCAATGGCCCCAACGACGATAATGGCCGCGGGACTTTTCCAACTGTGCAGCGCTCACAGGAAACCAGCGACGGTCCTTGAACAGCTCGACCGAACGGCCCAGCAACCAATTGACCAACGAGCCCAATACGTTGCCCAGGGTCGCGATGCCGAGCAGTAGCCACAGCGAGTAGCTGCCATTGAGCAGCAGCGCCACCAGCACCGCTTCCGATTGCAGCGGTAGCAGCGTAGCCGCCCCGAAAGCGCTGAGAAACAGCCCGGCATAGCCTGCAAACATAGATCAGTGGGCCGGGTATTCGGCTACCACCACGTCTTTGCCGGCGCGGGTCAGGCCAATGACTTGATAGGCATCGCTCATGCCCTGGGTTTCCATCCCTGGCGAGCCCATGGGCATGCCTGGTGCGGCGATGCCCAACAGATCGTCGCGCTTGCGCAGGGCCAACACTTGATCAGCCGGCACATGGCCTTCGACGAACTTGCCGTCGATCACCGCGGTATGGCAGGACGCCAGGCGCGGAGCCACGCCCAGGCGCTGCTTGACCGAACTCATGTCGGCTTCCACATGATCGTTGACCTTGAACCCGTTGGCTTCGAGGTGGCTGATCCATTTTTTGCAGCAGCCGCAGTTGGCATCGCGATGCACGTCAATCGGGATCAGTTCGGCGGCCTGGGCCAGGCTGGTCATGAACAGGGCGGACAGTAAAGTCAGGCGCAGGGTGGTTTTCATAGACAGGTCCCATCGGTTACGGAGTGCGCAAAGAGCGCGCATTGTCCGCGCTTTTGCGAAGCAGGTGAGGTGGTTATGTTTCGAAATTATACGCGCACGCGACAGTCTCGGAGCTTAGCGTCCGCTGCTGTCAGCAAACTGAGAGAAAGATGACAAGTTTGTCAGCTCAGAACGATTCCAGGCGTTGCTTGAGTTGGTCCATGGCCTGGTTCGACAGCGCCACCATGCGCGCTTGCAAGGTATCGAGCTGCAGCTCGGTCTCATAGCTGAGCACCCGGGTAAACAGGGTGCCGCTGCCGCGCGTCTGGAGAAAGTAGTGAATGCTGCCATCCACGGCGAGGGAAGTGAACACGGTCTTGAACTCCCGGGGCGGCACGGCGATCTGCACCCGGTAGCTCATGGGCACTCGTACCCCCAGCAGGTCGATCATTTCGGTGAAGCGCTGGCCAACGGGCAGTGAACCGCTGGTACCGGTGTCTGCGCTCAACGAGGTGGGGTGCCATTCGTGCCAGCGGTCGGGCTGGGTCACATAGTCGTAGACGGTTTCGATAGGGGCTTGGATGTAGCGCTCCTGGCTGATCCGCTCGGCGCGGATCCGGTGATCGACGACACTCATGACACACCTCCTGTGTGGCGAGAACGGGCACTAGGAGCTAGACAGATTAGTCGGACTTACGGGCATTGCACTGGGTGATCAATCTTATAAGCAGGCTAGCCACGGGGCATCACCCGCAGAGGGACCGTCATGCACTCATTACACGGGGTAAAAAGAAATAAAAGCCAACGTTTTAGACTGTCAGATTTGACAGTTTTTAATATTCACGACTCGTTATCTAATGAGCACACAACTTATTAATCAGTCATTTGGATGGCGAGAAAATGTCTAACAGTACGCGCACAAGAGTTGTAAAAGGCAATGCCCGCTCAACCGGCACCATGCAAGCGACAGTCACCATAGACAATACGCCCGGCACAGACTTTGTTGCGGACTTTGTTTGGTATGGCCGTCTCCAGGATTCAGTTCACCTATACGGTGACCACGGGACTGCACCCAACCCCACGGCCATCGAAGCGGCTTTGCAGGCTGGCACTCCCTCCGGTAAGTATCAGCTTGGAGACGCGGAGCTGCGCGTCCTGGACTTTTACACGCTGGATTCATCCACGCCATGGATCACAAGAGAGGGCCACGTTGATGTTACGTTTTCTCCAGACGGAAAACGTGCTGAAGGAACGATGTTTATCAAGGCCATACGAGAAAGAAAAACACTGACGGCGTCTGTGAAGTTCGACATGAAAAACCTATGACAGTCTCTTGTTTGCCGATTGCTCCCCTACAAAGGGAGCAATCGTTAGTGATCAGAGCTGATAGTGCTTCAGTTCCCGTGCAATCACCATGCGCTGGATCTCACTGGTACCCTCATAAATCTGCGTAATCCGCGCATCCCGGTAGTAGCGTTCCACCGGGTAGTCTTCCAGGTAGCCATAGCCGCCATGGATCTGCATCGCCGAAGAGCAGACTTTCTCGGCCATTTCCGAAGCAAACAGCTTGGCCTGGGAGGCTTCGGACAGGCACGGCTTGCCCGCACTGCGCAACCGTGCGGCATGCAGGATCAGCAAGCGTGCGGCATTGAGGCGGGTCTGCATGTCGGCCAGCAGGTTGGCCACGCTCTGGTGCTCAATAATGGCCTTGTCGAACTGCACCCGGTCACGGGCGTAGGCCAACGCCGCTTCAAAGGCCGCGCGGGCAATGCCCAGGGCCTGGGCGGCGATACCGATGCGCCCACCCTCCAGGTTGGACAGGGCAATGGCCAGACCCTTGCCGCGTTCGCCCAGCAGGTTGGCTTCGGGCACGCTGCACTGGCTGAGGGTCACGGCGCAGGTGTCCGAGGCGCGGATGCCCATCTTGTGTTCGGTACGGTCCACGGTAAAACCTGGGGTGTCGGTGGGCACCAGGAACGCCGAAATGCCCTTTTTGCCCAACTCCGGGTCGGTCACTGCAAATACAATCGCTAATTTGGCCCGTTTGCCATTGCTGACAAACTGCTTGGCGCCGTTGATCACCCACTGACCATCACGCAATTCGGCGCGGGTGCGCAGGTTGTGGGCTTCGGAGCCGGCCTGGGGCTCGGTCAGGCAAAAGCAGCCGATGGCCTGGCCGCTGGCCAGTTCGGCCAGCCAGGTTTCTTTCTGTGCTTGTGTGCCGTAGTTGAGGATCGGCCCGCAACCCACTGAATTATGGATACTCATCAGCGCGCCTACCGCGCCGTCACCCGCAGAAATCTCCTCGACGGCCAGGGCGTAGGCCACGTAATCCACATAGGTGCCCCCCCATTCTTCCGGCACTACCATGCCCAGCAGGCCCAGTTCTCCCATCTTGGCGACCAGGCCGTCGTCGATCCAGCCGGCCTTTTCCCAGGCCTGGGCATGGGGCGCGATTTCGCCACGGGCAAAGTCGCGCGCCATGTCGCGAATCATGACTTGTTCTTCTGTAAATTCAATATCTCGCATGAGTTAGTTCCCGTTCTTCGCGAAGTCTTGGAAGAAGCTGTCGACGTGGTGCTGGTCCAATGCCGAGAGCGTTGGCGGGTTCCAGCGCGGGGCTTTGTCCTTGTCGATCAACAACGCGCGCACGCCTTCGATCAGGTCGCCCAGGGCGAACCACTGGCGGTCCAGGTGCAGTTCCAGGGCGAAGCAATCTTCCAGTGCCAGGTGGCGACCGCGTCGCAGCATCTGCAGGGTGACGGCCATGGCCAAGGGGGAGCGGGTCTGCATCAACTGCGCGGTGCTCAGCGCCCATTCATGGCTATCGGCGACGGTCACTTGTTGCAGTTGTTCGACAATGCTCGGCACATCCGGCTGGGCAAAGAAGTGGTCGATGGCCGGGCGCAGGGCGGCCAGTGGCGCATCCGGCAATTGTTGCACCGCAAGCTTGGCCAGCAAGCCTTGCAGGTCCTTGAGTGGCGAATCGTGCCATTGCAGGTGGTCGAGTTTCTGATCCAGTTCCGCCAGCCTGGCGCTGTCCAGGTACCAGTCGGCGAGCCCGCAGTACAGGGCGTCGGCGGCGCGGATTTGCACCCCGGTCACCCCCAGGTAAATCCCCAGCTCGCCAGGAATGCGCGGCAGGAAGTAGCTGCCGCCCACATCCGGGAAGTAACCGATGGCCACTTCCGGCATGGCCAGGCGGCTGCGTTCGGTGACAACCCGCAGGTCGGCCCCCTGGACCAGGCCCATGCCGCCGCCCAGGACAAAGCCGTCCATCAGGGCGAGGACCGGCTTGCGGTAATGATGAATGGCCAGGTCGAGGGCGTATTCTTCGACGAAGAAGTCTTCATGCAGGGTGTCGCCACCCTTGAAGCTGTCGTATAGCGAGCGGATATCGCCACCGGCGCAGAAGGCTTTCTCGCCGGCGCCGCGCAACACCACGGCATGCACCTGGGCATCCTCGGCCCAGGCGCGCAAACGCGCCGAAAGGCTGCGGACCATGTCCAGGGTGATGGCATTGAGGCCGGCGGGGCGGTTGAGGGTCAGGTGGCCGATATGGTTGCGTACTTCGGCCAGGACGCTGTCCTGGGAGGACTGGGTGCTGCATGTCGCCTGGGACTGAGCCTGAGCAGTCATCTGTAACTCCCTGCTTTTATTGTTCTTTATCAAAATGTTCGCGGGCGAACCATCTCCGGATCGTACCAGTGCAAATTTGCCCAGTACAAGCCGGAATCCTGCAGGTCATCTTTGCATTTATGCAGGGGGTATTCGATAAAAAACCAGGGTGGGTGCGCCTACACCCGGCTGGCCAGCACTTGGCCAATGCTGCGGCGGCGCGCATGGTCTTCGGCGATGTGGATCAGCTCTTCCAGTTCGCTGGGGGTGACGTCGAAAAACTGCTCCATTTGCGCCAACGCCTGCTCCAGGTCCACGGCGGTGATTTTGGCGTCCACCTCCCGAGCGTGCGGTTGCACCATCACCGGCACCTCGGCGGGGCCCTTGGGGTAACGGGTGCGGGTCAGGTTGTTATAGGCCAGGGCCGAGAGCAGCAGGGTGCCAGCCCCCAGCATGACCGGCCCGACTTCCTGCCAGCCCAGGGCGATGCTGGCCGGGTCGGCAAGGACCAGGGTCATGGCCAGGCCACCCGAGGGCGGGTGCAGGCAACGCAGCCAGCACATCAGCATCAACGCCATGCCCGCCGCGAGGCAGGCGCTGCCCAGGGTCCGGCCCAAGACCCGGGCTACCAGCAAGGCCACCACACTGGCGCATAGATAGCTGCCAATAATCGACCATGGCTGGGCGAGGGCCCCCGATGACACCGCAAACAACAGCACGGCAGAGGCCCCCAGCGGACCCAGCAGGTGCATGGCCACTTCCAGGCCATACACCTGGGCGCAGAGCCATACGGTAAACAGGGTGCCCAGGGCCATGCCGATGGCGGCGCGGCTCCATTCGGCGGGACGGGTATTGATAGCAGCGGGTAACCAACGAGCGAGCATTGCGGGGCAGTCCAATCTTCAAAGGCGAGCAGGAAATAATGCGGGATCAGGCAAAAAGAAGGGCTTTGCGGTTTCCCGCAAAGCCCAACGAAAGTTCCAACATTTGGGGGAGGAACCGGCGCAGTGTGCCGATCAATCAAAACCCTCGCCAATGCATATTAATGCAGGTTAAGTGCAGTATTTTTGCATCAACACCGCTCATACCCCAGGCTGACCTTGCCCAGCACCCGCTCGTGGTTCTCGGCATTGATCAACGACTTCTGCACACTTTCCCGCAGCCGTGGGTCATTGGCCAGCGGCCCCTTGAGCGCGACCAGGGCGTCGCGCAGCTCCATCAGCCGATCAAGGGTGGGCATGGGGATATAGCCGACATGTACCTGCTCAATAGGCAATTGCTCTTTAACCATGGCGGCGATCCTCTGAGGCGTCTTTTGAACGTTTGGCGGTAACTATGCAGCACAGATGTAAAACCAGTTTAGCGCCGGGGTTATGGGGCTGATAGGGGCGCTGGTACCGGCATTTACGGATACAAACGTAGGAGCTTTCTTGATAGTGCGTGTGGCGCTTATGACCACCCCACAGGGCTTTAAATGCCTGCTATGGCCCAGCCCGCTCCAGACGCAGCAGCACATAGGTGTTTTTATCGAATGACCCCGTCAGTACCGGCGTCAACCCGCGCCAGCGTGGTTCATCGAGGCGCTGGAAATCAGCCTGGTCCATCACCAGCCACGCCGGCGTCGGCAACGAGGCCAGGTCGGCAGGTGCCTGGGTAAACAGCGGCACCCGGTCACATTCCACATTGACCATGAACTTAATGGCCTTGGCGTCTTTACCCAAGCCATGCAATACCAGCGGCGCCGGGTCCTGCTGGATCAGCGCATGGGCCTCGCGGGCAAAGGTGCGGGTGTCGTAGAGGCGGCGCTCCACGGGTTCGACCACCAGGATGTACAGGCCCCATACCGCCAGCACCGCGCAAAACGCCGGCCCCACCGGGCGCCAGCGCCACTTGAGGAGCATCCCCACACTCAGGAGCTGCAAGCCAATCAACAGGCCCAACACGCCCTGGAAATGCTCCAGCTGCGCAGCAAAGCGCTGGCGCGCCACCAGCAGCGCGCCGATTAACAGCCCCGGGGTCAGCGCCCACAGCCCCAGCATCAAGCCCCGCAGCCCCTTGAACAGCCGCCCGTCCACCCTGTGGAACGGGTACGCGGCGATAATCGCCACCATCGGCATCATCGGTAACACATAGCGGGCTTTTTTCGCCTCGGGGATCGACAGGCCAAGCAGCACGATCAAACCCGCAGCCGTGCACCCCAGCAACAACTGCCATGCGCTATCAGCGGTGCGCCGGGCACTGAACAGCACCGCCAGTAGCACCAGCAGGGCCAACGGGTAGGCCGGGGCGTAGTTGCCCAGGGAGCTGCTGAAGTAATACCAGACGCTGCTGGAGCCTTCGCGGCCGTCCATGCGCCCGAGGAACTGCATGCGGATCACGTCCTGCATAAAGCTTTCGCCACCACTGACCTTGGCCAGCAACAGCAGCAAGCCGACACACGCCAGCAGCAGCGCCAAGGCCAGCACGCCGAAGCTGAACAACCGGCGCCACTGACGGTTGAGCAGGTAATAGCTGCACAACACCCCGGTGGGGATGACCAGGCCGATGGGCCCGCGAATCGCAAAGCCGAGCAATAACAGGAGCAATAGCCAGGGCAGGCGCCGAGGGCTGGCGAAGTGATCGTGGGCGTAGCCCAGGTAAAACAGCGCCAGGGTCACCGCCGCCAGCATCTGATCCAGGGAAACCGCGCGGGTCTCGCTGATAAATGTGCTGCTGAGCAACAACAACGCGATGCTCAGCAGCGCCCAGCGCTGGGAGTAGGGCGCGGTCAGGCGGTAGACCAGGGCGACGATGACCGCCGAGGCAACGGCGGTCGGCAGCCAGGCACTGAAGCTGGTGACCCGCCCCAGGGGCAGCGACAACAGCCAGGTCAGCAGGGTTGAGGTCGACAGGTAATCGGCATACGGCTGGCCATAGGTGGTGGGGAAAAACCCCGGCCCGTGGCGCAACATCTCCTGGGCGAACAGCACAAAGCGCGAGTCAAAACCGATAATTGCCTGGTCCCAGTTGCCGGCGACAAACAGCAGCAGCGCCAGGAGCCCGACGCCCCAGGATTGGCGGTGCAGGGCCGGGCTGGCTAGCTTGTCCACGCCTCAGGCCTCCAGCAGCCGGGGTACCCACTGTTGCTGGGGGATCGGCAAGTCGCAGGACTGCCCACGCCCTATCGGGAAGTAGTGGAAGCCCTTGCGCGCCAGGCGCTCGGCGTCATACAGGTTGCGCCCGTCAAAGATCACCGGCGCCTTGAGGCGTGCGTGCAGCAGGTCGAAATCCGGGGCTTTGAACTGCTGCCACTCAGTGCAGATGATCAAGGCATCGGCGCCGCCCAGGGTCGATTCCGGGGTGCCCATCAGCATCAGGCGCGGGTCATCGCCGTACAGCTTCTGGGTTTCCTGCATGGCCTCAGGGTCGAAGGCCCGCACGTTGGCCCCGGCGGCCCACAGCGATTCCATCAGCACCCGGCTGGGGGCGTCGCGCATGTCATCGGTGTTGGGCTTGAACGCCAGGCCCCACAAGGCGAAGGTCTTGCCACGCAGTTCGCCTTTGTAGAACGCCCGGATCCGCTCGAACAGTTTGCTTTTCTGCCGCTGGTTGATGGCTTCCACCGCTTCGAGCAGGTCACTGGAGCAATTGGCTTGGCGAGCGCTGTGGATCAGCGCGCGCATGTCCTTGGGGAAGCACGAGCCGCCGTAGCCGCAGCCCGGGTAGATGAAGTGGTAGCCGATCCGCGAGTCGGCGCCGATGCCCAGGCGCACCGATTCGATATCGGCCCCCAGGTGCTCGGCCAGCTCGGCGATCTGGTTGATAAAGCTGATCTTGGTCGCCAGCATGCAGTTGGCGGCGTACTTGGTCAGCTCGGCGCTGCGCACATCCATAAAGATAATGCGGTCGTGGTTGCGATTGAACGGCGCGTACAGGTCGCGCATCACCTCACGCACTTCTTCGCGCTCGCAACCGATGATGATCCGGTCGGGGCGTCGGCAGTCGGCCACCGCAGAGCCTTCCTTGAGGAATTCCGGGTTGGAGACAATATCGAACACCAGGCTGCGACCGGCCAGGGCCTTGTCGATATGGGCGCGCAGGGTGTCGCCGGTGCCCACCGGGACCGTGGATTTTTCCACCAGGATAACCGGCTCGACGCGATGACGGGCCACCGCATCGCCCACCGACAGCACATACTTCAAGTCCGCCGAGCCGTCTTCGTCAGAAGGCGTGCCAACCGCGATAAACAACACTTCGCCATGCTCGACCGCGAGTTTTTCCTGGCTGGTAAAGGTCAACCGGCCGTTTTCCAGGTTTTCCCGGACCAGGCTGGCAAGCCCCGGCTCGAAAATGCTCACATGGCCCTGTTGCAGCAGGCGCACCTTGTTTTCGTCAACGTCCATGCAGATCACATCGTGACCGACCTCGGCCAATACGGTGGCCTGTACCAGGCCAACGTAACCACTACCAAATACGCTGATTTTCATGGGGTATTCCTGGGGCTTGTGTTGCCGATACGACGGGAGTTGATGGTCAGCACACCCAGGATGACCAGAGCCACCCCCAAGGTCCGTGACAGGGAAAAGGGTTCGTTGAAGCCCGGCAAGCTGGCCGCCAGCAGGTACACCAGGACGTAGCTGATACTCAGCAACGAATAGGCGCGACCCAGGGGCAGGTGCTGCAGCGCGCCGAGCCAGCACAGCATCGACAGGGCGTAGGCCACGATGGCCAGGGCGACCACGCCCAAGGCCACGGGATCAACCATGGGCACGGCGAGCCACTCCGCCGGCAATGGCAGGCGCGTCATGCTCCAGCGCATGCCCAACTGGGCCGCGCTGACCAGTACCACGCTGGATAACGCCAGGGTGAAACCGCGCAACCGGCTCATACCTGGCCTCCCAGCAGCAGCACGCCGGCCATCACCAGGGCCACGCCCACCCAGTGGCGGCGATCCACCGGCTCATGGAACACAAAGCGCGCCACCAGGGTGATCAATACAAAATTCAGGCTGAGCATCGGGTAGGCAATCCCCACTTCCAGGCGTTGCAGCACCAGCAGCCACACCAGCAGGCCCAGGCCCAGGCACAGCAGGGCCGACCAGAGCCAGGGCGAGCGCAGCTTCAAGGCCCAGCCCGCAGGCTGGCCGCGCCAGCCTTCCACGGCATACTTTTGCGCGATCTGGCCCATGCAGGTCAGCAGGCACGCGGCCAGGAGCAGCAGCAGGGTGATCAAGGCGCCACCTGCGGGAACAGCAGAATCACCATATTGCCTTGCTCGTAGCGCTTGCCGTCTGCGGGCAGCAATGCCAGTTCGCGTTGCTCAGATGCGCCCTTCACGCGCATTACCACGCCCACCGAACCCTGTTTGCGCGCGTCGCCCAGCCACTGCTGGACGCTTGCGAGGTCGACCCGGCGGGCGCTGCTGTCGGCATAGGCCAGGCCGTATTTGACTTCGCCGATGGTGTTGTACAGCGCCACGTCCGGGCGCTTGAGCCGCCACGCCAGGGCCGAGGCTGCGCCCAGGTCGTTGCTCAGCAGGCGCTGGGTAGCCGCCAGTTCTACGGCGTGGTCGATAATGAACTGGTCCGGAGTCTTGTTATTGACCACCGAGTGCGGCAACGCCGCCGGCACCAGGGCCACCAGTAACCAACTGCCCAGTGCCGGCGCCGCCCACAAACGCAACGGGCGTACCGCCTGCAGCAGGTTGGCGATGATCCAGCCCAGCAGCACGCTGAACACCAGCACCAGGCTCAGCAGTTCCTGCTGCGGGGCATAAATCGGCTTCTTCAACTGGAAGTACACGATTGCCAGCAGGCCCAGCACCCCGATAATCAGATTGAGCCAGCCATTGACTTGCAGCACCCGGCCACGGGCCTGGGCCAGCTTGTCGGTCAGGGTATGGCCCATCAGCAATGCCAAAGGCAGCAGGCACGGCAGGATATAGGCCGGCAGCTTGCCCTTGCTCAGGCTGAAAAACGCCAGGGGCATCAGCAGCCACAACAACAGGAAACCGATCTTGTGCGTGCGTTTTTCCTGCCACGCCTGTTTCAGGGTGGAGGGCAGCAGGGCCAGCCACGGCAAGCTGAACGCGGCCAGCAACGGCAGGTAGTACCACCAGGCTTCTTCGTGCTGGGCATCTTCACCGGCAAAACGCTGGATGTGTTCGTGCCAGAAGAAGAAGTTCCAGTAGTCGGGCTCCTGGGCATGCACCATCAGCGCCCAGGGCAGGCTGACCGCAATCGCCACCGCCACGGCAACCAGGCCATAGGCCAACAGCTCACGCAAACGCTTTTGCCAGACCATATAGGGCAGGGCGATCAATACCGGCAGCAGCCACGCCAGAAAACCCTTGGTCATGAAGCCCATGGCGCAAGCAAACCCCAGCAAGGCCCAGGCCGCCAGGCGGGCGCGTCGGGTCTGGCTGTCGATACATAGCCACAAGGCCACGCCGCTGAGGTTGACCCAGAAACTGAACTGCGGGTCGAGGTTGGCGTAGCCACCGGACATCGCCACGCTGATAAAACTCATGTACAGCACGCTGCTGACCAGGCTCTTGCGCGGATCGTTCCACAGGCGCCGGGCCATGAAGTACACCAGCAATATGCTCAAGCCCGTGGCCAGCGCAGAGGCTACGCGCACGCCGAACAGGTTCTGCCCGAACAGCGCCTGGCCGAGGGCGATCATCCAGTAGCCGGCCGCCGGTTTTTCGAAATAACGGATGCCCATAAAGTGCGGCGACGCCCATTTGCCGGTCAGCAGCATTTCCTGGCTGATCTGCGCATAGCGGGTTTCGTCCGGGATCCACAGGCCATGGGTGACCATCGGCAACAGATAGCACAGGCCGAAGACCAACAGGAGCAGGGGCAGGGCCCAACGTCGGATCATGCCTGTTGCACTCCCAGCCAGCCTTCGCGGCCGCCGAGTACGCCGCGTGTCAGATGCGCCAGGGGCAGGCTGGCCGGATCGGCCGGCAGCAGGTTGCCCAAGGGTTGGAACTGGATGCCGCGCTGTCCTGCCTGGGCGAGCAGCTGGCGAAATTCATTGGCCATCAGAATCCCTTCTACTTCTGCGTGGATCGTATAGACGTTGAGTGTCGATTCGGTGAACCGATCAAGAATGAAGCGATTGAAGTCCTTGGCCGCGACCTGTGGCCCGACCACCTCGTCGAAGGTCGGCAAGTCCACCGGGACCTGTGGCGTGCCAGCGCTGCCATCGGCGAGGACCGGGCGGAACAGGCTGGTGCCACGACAATCGCTGTTGTAGCGCAAGCCAAAGCCTTGCTTGGCCTGCACCACACGCTCATCGGCCCGCCAGCCGGCGGCGGCAGAACACTGCACCGGGGCGCCGAGGATATCGCCCAGGGTGTCGAGCCCACGGCGTACCTGCTCCACCAACTGCGTATCGCTCCAGCGCCCGGCATTGGCTTGCCAGCCATGGTGATCCCAGGCGTGCAGGCCCACTTCGTGCCCGGCGGCCTTGGCCTGGCGCATCAGGTGCCCGAGGTCGCGGCCAATCGGCTTGCCCGGCCAGGCAGTGCCGGCCAGCAGAATGTCCCAGCCATACAGCCCGGCAGCGTTGGAGCGCAGCATCTTCCACAGGAACTGCGGGCGGATCAGGCGCCACAAGTGGCGGCCCATGTTGTCCGGGCCGACACTGAAGAAGAACGTCGCCTTGATGCCGGCCTCATCCAGCAACTCCAGCAACCGTGGCACGCCATCACGGGTGCCGCGGTAGGTGTCGACGTCGATGCGCAGACCTGCCTTCATTATTTGCCTGCTTCGCTGGACTGGGCGATTTCCAGCATTGCTTCACGCAGGAAGAAGTCCAGGGTGTTGCCGATGGTTTCGCTCATCGCCACGCTCGGCTCCCAGTTCAACAGGCGCTTGGCGTTGGCAATGCTCGGCTTGCGGTGCGCCACATCCTGATAACCGGCGCCGTAGAACGCCTTGCTTTCCACTTCGCGAAAGCCCGCGAATGGCGGGAAGTTACCGCGCAACGGGTGGGCCTCGAACTGACGCAGCAGTTCTTCGCCCAACTGGCGGATGCTGGCTTCGTTGTCCGGGTTGCCGATATTGATGATCTGGCCGTTGCACGCGTCGTTATCGTTGTCGATGATCCGCGCCAGGGCCTCGATGCCGTCGGCAATGTCGGTGAAGCAGCGCTTCTGCTCGCCGCCGTCAAACAGGCGGATCGGCGTGCCTTCCACCAGGTTGAGGATCAACTGGGTAATGGCCCGGGAGCTGCCGATGCGTGCCGAGTCCAGGCGATCCAGGCGCGGGCCCATCCAGTTGAATGGGCGGAACAGGGTAAAATTCAGACCCTTGGCGCCATAGGCCCAGATCACCCGGTCCAGCAACTGCTTGGAGACCGAGTAGATCCAGCGCTGTTTGTTGATCGGGCCGACCACCAGGTTGGAGGTGTCTTCGTCGAAGTTCTGGTCCTGGCACATGCCATAGACTTCAGAGGTCGACGGGAAAATCACGCGTTTGTTGTACTTGACGCAGTAGCGCACCAGCTTGAGGTTTTCTTCGAAGTCCAGCTCGAACACGCGCAGCGGGTTGCGGGTGTATTCGATTGGCGTGGCGATGGCCACCAGCGGCAGGACCACGTCGCATTTCTTGATGTGGTACTCGATCCACTCGGAGTGAATGCTGATATCGCCTTCCACATAATGGAAGTTGGGGTGGCTGCGCAGGCGCTCGATGGCGTCGGAGCCGATATCCAGGCCGTAGACTTCGTAGCGATCGTCGCGCAACAGGCGCTCGGACAGGTGGTTGCCGATAAAGCCGTTGACCCCCAGGATCAGCACGCGGGTACGCCGTGGTTTACCGCCCGATTCGGCACCGCGCAGGATCGAGCCATCCACCAGGCCCAGCTCATCGGCCAGGGCCGGGCCGGTCAGGTACAGGCCATGGTCATTGCGCTGGCCGAAGTGGATGACCAGAGAGTCTTCACCGCAGGCAATGCGCAGCGGGTTGACGCTGATCACACGGCCGGGCGCCTGGCCTTCGTTGCCCTTGAGTACTTCGGCTTGCCATACGATCAGCTTGTGTTCGCCCACGGCACAGAAGGCGCCAGGGTACGGCTGGGTCACGGCCCGCACCAGGTTGAACAGCTGTTCTGCAGGTTTGCTCCAGACGAGCTTGCCGTCCGCCGGGGTACGGCGGCCAAAGCAGGTGGCCTGGCTTTCGTCCTGGGCGGTTTCGCTCAACGTGCCCTTGGCCAGTTGCGGCAGCGCGTCACGCAGCAACTGGGTGGCCGCCTCGCGCAGCTTGGCGTGGAGTGTCAGGCCGGTGTCGCTGCGTTCGATCATGACTTTTTGCTGGGCGAGAATCGCGCCGGCGTCGGCACGCTTGACCATACGGTGCAGGGTCACGCCGGTTTCGGTTTCGCCGTTGACCAGCACCCAGTTGGCCGGCGCGCGGCCACGGTATTTGGGCAGCAGCGAACCGTGCAGGTTGAACGCGCCCTGGCGCGCGGTGGCCAACAACGCCTCGCCCAGCAGGTTGCGGTAGTAGAACGAGAAGATGAAGTCCGGGTTCAGCTTGGCCACACGCTCGACCCACAGCGGGTGGTTGGCGTCTTCCGGCGCGTGCACCGGGATGCCGTGGCGGGCGCACAGCTGGGCGACCGAGCCGTAGAAGGTGTTTTCCTTGGGGTCATCGGCATGGGTGAACACGGCAGCAATCTGGTAGCCCGTAGCGAGCAGGGCTTCGATGCCTGCACAGCCAATGTCGTGGTAAGCAAAAACAACAGCTTTAGAACTCATGACGAAACCTGACTGGAAGAGGAAGTGGACGATTGGGAAGAGGGCAGGCCATCGACGATGACCGCTGGCGCTGGGGCTGTCGGCTCGTTGCGCAGCACCTTTTCAATAAAAAAGCGGGGGCGGGCACGCACATCGCTGTACATCCGCCCGAGGTATTCGCCCAACAGGCCCATGCCGATGAACTGCCCGCCAGTAAACACAAACAGCACGGCGAACAGTACGAACAGGCCATCGCCGGCCCAATCGGCACCAAAGGCCAGGCGCAGCACGATCAAGGCAAAGGCAAACAGCATGCCCAGGGCTGCCAGGCTGAAGCCGACGATGGACAGCAGACGCAGAGGGGTGGTGGTCATGCAGGTCAACAAGTCGAACATCAGGCTGATCAGGCGCATGGCGCTGTATTTGGACTCGCCGTGTTCGCGCTCGGCGTGGTGCACCAGAATCTCCGTGGTATGGCGCGCAAAGCCGTTGGCCAGGATCGGGATAAAGGTGCTGCGCTCACGGCAGGCGAGCATGGCATCGACGATGGTGCGCCGGTAAGCGCGCAGCATGCAGCCATAGTCGGTCATGGCCACGCCGGTGGAGCGCTGTACGGCCAGGTTGATCAGGCGCGAAGGCCAGCGGCGAAAGGCCGAGTCCTGGCGGTTGTTACGCACGGTGGCGACCACGTCGTAGCCCAGGGCGGCTTGCTCGACCAGGCGTGGAATCTCTTCGGGCGGGTTTTGCAGGTCGGCATCGAGGGTAATCACCACCTCGCCCCGGCATTGTTCGAAACCGGCCATGATTGCCGCGTGCTGGCCGTAGTTACGGTTGAGGATCACGGCCACCACATGGCTGCCGGCCTCGCTTGCCGCGTCTTCGAGCAGTTGGGCGGAACTGTCGCGGCTGCCGTCGTCTACCAGGATGATTTCATACTCATAGGCCAACTGCTCGCACGCCGCACGGGTACGGCGCAGCAGTTCGGGCAGGCTCTGTTCTTCGTTGTAGACCGGGATAACGATCGACACGCAATGAATAGGGTAGGGTTTCAAAGATTCATGACCTCGGATTAGAGCAACTTTGAGCGTAGAGATGACAACAAACATGGGATTAAAGTGCAGGCGACTCAATAAAAAATGGCCGATAGCATACCCATCCTGAGTAAAGCCCATTACGGCCAAAGATAAAGCATTATCAAGGGGTTAGTCAGCAAAGCAGGGCATTCCCTCAAGTATTGCGGCCAAGATTAAGCGCAAATTTGTCCAGCGAATATGAAAGGCGGATGAAAAACTCGTTTATTTGGTGGGCAGACAGCTAGTGTTCAGCTAGACAATAAGGAACGCAGACAAACGATAACTGTTTGCGCTGTAGTCATTATCTGTAAGTGCTTTAGTGCGTATTCACGCTGAATCACCCCGTTTGTTAATCCGTGGCGCCTGAAGAATCTTCTCTGCAACCCTCTGCAAGTCCCGGTAAAGTAAGCGATCTCTTGCCTGGGTAGTCGGATGAACAGCGTGCAGATACGGCCAGTCTTGATGATGTTGTGGATGACGCTAGGCGCGGCCCATGCCGCCCGGGCGGAAGAGGGGCTGAGCCTGACGCCGGTCGCTCAGGTTCCCGCCGGGGTCGAAGTCAGGGGCCGGCAGGTCGCCGCGTATAGCTGGGATGACCGGCAGGGCCACAACCTGTTGGTGTTGGCCGAGCAGGAAGCCGGCGAGCGCGATGACGACGGCACACAATCGGCGGCGATCTATGCTGCGCAGTACCTGCTGGAGGGTGACCGGCCCAAGCGTCTGTGGATGCTGCATGACGATGTGCAGCGTTGCGAATTCGACGCCGGCCTGCATTTCGATAGCGCCGCGACTCACGTCACCGACCTGCTGGGGGATGGCCCCAGCCAAGTGACCGTGGGCTATTCGCGCACCTGCACCAGTGATGTCAGCCCCCGTGAATTCAAGCTGATCATGCATATCGGCAAATCACACAAATACGGACTGCGCGGGGTTGACCGCTATGGCGCCAGTTGGTGGGACGAGGAAGCCGGCGCCCTGCGCGGCATGCCGCTGCCCACCGATTGCAGTGTTGCCGGGCAGCAGGCATTGCTCAGTCAATACCAGGAGCAGGGCACCGACCTGCCATTGCCAGGCTGCTACAACGACGAGCAGGACTTCGCCAAGGCGCCCACCAAGCTGTTGGCTTTCATGCGTCAGCAATGGTTTGCGTTGATGCAAAAACAGAACGCCGACTGGAGCCAGCAGCAAAGCCCGGCACCCGCCGAGGATGAGCCCTAGTTTGGTATGCAGCGCCGACCTGGGTTAGACTCGGCGCTCGCCAAACCACTAAATACTGAGATTAAACAGAGGCTTAGTCTCTATATTTAATCTCAAGGCTGATCTATTTTGACCGAGATTTCCCGCAACCCCCTGACCCTGTATCTCGCGCGCCTGGCGCCTTCCAGCCAACTGACCATGCGCTACGTGCTGCAAGATGCCGCCGACCGCCTGGGTTTCGAAGAGATCAACCTCGAAGATATCGACTGGCACCTGTTGCAACCGGAACACGTAATGGCCCTGGTCGCCGTGTTGCGCGAAGACGGGTATGCACCCAACACCTCATCGCTGTACGTCAACGCCGTACGCGGGGTAATGAACGAAGCCTGGCGCATCAGCCTGATCAGCCAGGAACACCTGCTGAAGATGCGTTCGGTCAAAGCCACCGCCGGCACGCGCTTGAGCCAGGGGCGTAACCTGCGTCGCACCTTGATTCGCGAACTGATGGATGTCTGCGCCGCCGACCCACGGCCACAGGGCCTGCGGGACGCGGCGGTGATCGGGATCCTCTACGGTTCGGGGATGCGCAAGTCAGAGTCGGTCAACCTCGACCTGGCCCAGGTGAACTTTGCCGAACGCAGCCTGCGGGTGACGGGCAAGGGCAACAAGGAACTGCTCAAGTACGCACCGGCCTGGGCGTTTGCCAAATTGCAGGCATGGCTGGAGTTTCGCCGCGAGCAGTTAAAGGAAGGGGAGCAGGACGATAGCTTCCTGTTCAACCGCATCCGCCGCGGCAGCCATATCACCCGCGAACGCATCACCAAACATGCGATTTACTACATCGCCCGCCAGCGTGGTGAACAGGTCGGTGTGAAGATCATGCCCCATGATTTCCGCCGCTCGTTTATTACCCGGGTGATTGAAGAACATGACTTGTCCATTGCGCAGAAACTGGCGCACCACACCAATATCCAGACCACCGCCAGCTACGACGTGCGCGATGACAACGAGCGGCGGCGGGCGATTGATCGGTTTGATCTTTGATCAACGGTCACCAGCGGGTTCGCTGCTACACACCAACGCCTGGCGCTCGTAGTTCAGCGCCTTGTCTTGCGCGGGCAGTGCATACGCCGCAGTACATTGCTGGCCCCCCCACTTGATCGTCAGGCTGCCCTGGTCTTCTTCAACCAGCACCAAGGCGTTACCGCTGGGGTCGGCGATGGCCAACTGCTTGCCGCTGGCGTCTTCCAGTGAGGCGCCAAACGTCAGGCGCTGGTGCTGTGCATCAAACAGCTCAAACAGCACGCGACGCCCGGTTTTGCCGCTGTAGCGGGCCAATACCACCGCCCCACGGCGCGGCACCACTTGCTGTGTGGCCTGGGTGATTTCTACATCACCGCCCAGGTCACGGGTGTCGAGACTGATCCAGTTCACTCGATAAGGTTGCGCCGAGGGGATGACGGCATAGCCGTTGCGCCCGGTTTCGACGCCGCTGTAGCTGCTGATTTTTGCCCCACTGATGCCCGGTACCTGTACCAGGGCGAAGGTCTCGCTGACGGTCTGCCCCAAGTTGATGCCACCCGCATGCGCCACTACCGAGCCGGAAACGTTGAGGTTTTGTGAGTCATAACCACGCCCCTGGCTGTACCCCAGGCTGATATCGGCCATGGAGGTGCGGCTGTTGATGTTGGCCGATCCCGATTGGCCGCCGGTGCTGCTATGGCCGGCCTGGACTGAATAGAACACATCGCTGGTATCTGCCACATAACCGTTGATACCGGCCTGGGTGCTGGTGTCGCCTTGCTGCGTACTGGTGGTGACAAAAGCGCGGGGTGCCCGAGGCTGGCTGCCCAAGGGAAACGAAACAGACAGGTTGAACTGGGTGTCGGAGTCGGGTGCGCCCCAACTGGCGATCTGCTTGGTGCGTGTCACGCCCAGGTTGTAGCTCAGGTCCCCCCAGTTGTTGTTATAGCCGGCCGAAAAGCTCTGGGAGCCGCCACGGTTCCAATAGCGCTGATCGCTGGCGTTCACATACAGGCTACCGAACTCACGGTTGCGCCCGAGACTTTGGTTGATCGTCAGGTCGGTACGGGTTTTCGAGTTACCGGTACGTTTGACTGCATCTTCGCTGGTGTCCTCGACGTGGTCGGTCAGGGTGCGGTAACCCTCGGTCGAATACCGATACGCCGCCAGCGTAAAGTTGGTGTCGGTGCCAGCAAATGTCTTGGCATACAACGCACGCACACTGTTGCCCTGGGTGGTTTGCCCCTGGGCGGCGCTCGACGAGTGCGTGACGTCCATGGACACGGCACCCAGCGATGTGTTGCGGCCCACCCCCAGGGAGAACGCCTTGTAGTCTTCACTGACTTGCAGGCCGACAATCCCGCTGAGGTTGCTGGTGAGGCCGTAGGCGAGGGTGCTGCTGACAAATTGCGGGCTCGCCAAACCGTCAGCATTGCTGCTGAATTTACCGGCCGAAACGCTGTATTTGACCTGCCCTTCACGCACCATGATCGGCAGGCTGGAGAACGCCTGCGTGGTCACACGCCGACGGCCATCGGCCTCGATGATGGTGATTTCCAGGTCGCCGTTCGAACCGCTGGGGTAGATATCGTTGATCTCGAAAGGCCCGGGTGCGACGTTGGCGGTGTACAGGATGTAGTCGTTCTGGCGGATTTCCACCGTGGCGTTGGTCTGCGCCACGCCACGAATCACCGGCGCATAACCACGCTCGCTGTCGGCGCGCATGCCTTCGTCGGACGCCAGCTTCAGGCCCCGGTAGCGCACGCTGTCGAACAGGTCGGTATCGGAAAAAATCTCGCCGGCACTGAACTGCCCCTTAAGCGCGGTCACGTCATGCTGCACGTAGCTGCGGTTGCTGGTGAAGGTGCTCGGCCGACCGGTGCCGCTACTCAGGTTCGACTCATTGCGCAGCCGCCAGGCGCCCAGGTTAATGCCGTTGCGCAGCCCCAGGTTGTTGTTGATGCGCGTTTCATAGTCGCCGGCAGTGCGGCTGCTGTTGAGTTGATAGTTGATAAACGCCGCCGGCACACCATCCTCCCACAGCTGGGGATCGACATAGCCACGCATGCCACGTTGCATCGCGACCTGCGGAATGCTCGCCGCCAGGCGCAGGCGACTGGCGTCATAGCGCAAGGTCGCCTGGTCGATCAGTGTCGGCAGGTCGTAGCAGTCCTGGGGCTGGTTGGGGTCGAGCTTGCCCTGGGCCTGCAACAGGCTCATGTCGATGCCCAGTTGCTTGAGCAGGTCCAGGGTCAGGCACGGATCGACCCGGCCGGTCTGTGGGTTGCGCTTGAAGTCGATGTCGCGCCGGCCCACCAGGACCTCGTTGCTGTACAGGTCGACCCGGTAGTTGCCGGGCAGCACGCTGTTGGCCGAGAGCAATTGCTGCAGGTCTACCGACGATTGCGCACCCTGCAAGAAGGTGGTGTTGAAGACGTTCACGGCGGGCTCATCGGCAATCGCCAAAGACGGCGAACCGGCAAGCATGGCCAGTGATAGCGTGCTCAACTTGAGTGATGTGCAAGTTGTCGACACGCGTGAAGTGCGCTCGCTTGATATGTAATGATTGGGCCTGCTGCCTAAAAGAAAAAACATGCAAAGAACCTATATCATTCCTGTTTATCGAACAGGCGAGGCACGCGAGTACGCACTCGAATCGAACCTGAGGGTTTAAGGGAGCTACTTATGGCTTGGCGCGAGTACCCGTAGCCTTGGCCGCCAAGTGCGGTACAAGTTGGGCACTGTATTTATCTTGTGCGCCATAGTCGTTAATACTGGAAAAAGACAGTTGTACTGAATCCTGGCGACTCAGTTGTTTAATGCTGAACTGTTTCTCGGCACCTGGCGCAATCATTGTCGAGTCGGCAGCCAGTTCCGTTTGTTGCCCGGCCTGTAGTTTTATATCGGCCATGGACACGTGATACAGCGTCGGGTTTTTTACTGTCAGTAATGACCCGGCATCGCGCTTGACCAGTTGCCACTCCAATTGCGCGGGTGCCGACAGGGCATCGCCAGGCAACCCGGATGGGCGGAAGAAAATCTTGATGCGCTGGCGTACGGCCAGTTGCAACGTGTTGTCGGAGGCGGCGGCTTGCGGGATCTCCTGCACATTGAGCCAGACCACGGACTCACGATCCGTTGGCATTCCGGCACCCTGGTAGAGAACTCGCAGTAACTGTTGCTCCTTGGCGAATATGCGTGCCAGTGGTGGGGTTACGGCGAACGGCGCGGCACTGTCTTGTGCATCGCTGGTATCGACCCAAGACTGAATCAAGACGTCCTGATTACCGTTGCGCACGGTGATATTGGCCTCCTTGTGATCGCCATCGAAGACGATACGGGTGGCACTCAGTGAAATGCTGGCGGCAGCCTGGGTCGCCATAAGCAGGGTCAGCAGCCCCAGGCCTGTGGCAATGGAACGAGGTAACATGATGTCTACCGTTTAGTGGTCGGATAAGTGGCGAGGTCCGAAGACCTCGCACGTGACAGGCGCTGCGTGTCGTTTATTCGTATTGCAGGATGAACGGCAGGGTAGCGTCACCGCGACCCGCGGTGGAGGCGCCGGCTGCACCGGTGGTGACGTAGGCTGCGGCAAAGCTCAAGGTTGCGTCGCCGCCGTCGCTGCCTTGGCCGTGCATGGCGCTTTCGATACGGGCGGTGGCCGGGGAGCTGAGGTCGATCAGCGCGCCAGTGCTGTCGAGCAGGGCGATACCGACGTTGCTTGCGCTGCCGTTACCAGGGGTCAGGGCGAGGACTTTTTTACCGGTAACCAGGCCTGAACCGCCACTTTTGGCGTCAAAGATCATTGCCACTTTAGTGCCCAGGTTGCAGTTCACGCTGAGGTTGAAGTCCTTGGCGGTCACACGGCCCGAAGCTGGGTTTTCAGCGGTGCCCATGTCTTTGATAGAGACAGTGCCCATGTCGACGGAGATCACGCGATCGGCGTTGGCACCATCAACCGAGCAAGCGTCGTTGTTGATCAAACCGGTGAAGGTGATTTTGCCGCCGCCGCCCGGGGTACCCGTACCCGGGGTAGTTTCGGCAAACGCACTGCTGCTGGCGGCGATAACTGACACAGCGATAAGGGCCAGGGAAAACTTCTTCATGATGATGTCCGTTAGTGTTGGTTGTGGTGATGGGTTGAAACTGCCAACGAACAATAGTTAATCTGGGCCTTATAGAGAATAAGACGATTCTTATAAAGCACTTAAAGTGAGGGGGTAATCGGTTTTATAGCGAGCTAAATAAAAGGAGCTTAGTTAAAAATATTGTATTCCAGGCAGTAGGCCAACAAGTCCTGATCGCTGCTTACTTCAAGTTTTCGCATGGCGGAAATCTTCTGCGCGCTGATGGTTTTTGAACTTCTATTTTGGCTGCGCGCGATATCACTGACACTTTTTCCTGAAATAAATAAGCGCAATATTTCAAATTCTTTGGGCGACAGCGTAGAGAAGCGTTCATCAATAGCGGTCAACGACTCGATAACCGAGGTCTTGGCCGGCTCCAGGCTCCGGTAATGCGCCTGCTGGGCAATGGACTTGAGGGCGACCTGGATTTCCGTATGCAACTGACTTTTCTGGATCACGCCCACCACGCCCAATTCCTGCAGGCGGGTAAGAATCAGGTGATTGGAGATCATGGTCAGAATCAGGATTTGCACGTCGGGGAAATGCCGCTTCAGGTACTCCACCAGCTTCAAGCCATCGCCGTAGGGCGAATCACCGGGCATGTTGTAATCGGTGATCACAATGTCGATGGGCTGCTGCTCAAGCAATTTGATGAGGCCCGCCGAACAGATCGCTTCGCCGATGACTTGAAAACGCTCGTCCCTCTCGACGAGTTCACGTACCCCCAGAAGCACGATGGGGTGATCGTCTGCAATTACCACAGTGAATGTCTTCATAGGGGGGAGCCGTAATCCTGGTTCAGTAAGTGAGGTGATCCCATGCGCGTGTACACAAGGGCGTGCGGTGCGCTCATAGCTGCGCCCCGAGCAAGGCCGACAGCCTGCCGATAACCTGCTTTATCCGCAGTTCCAGCCCGGCATTGAGCCGACCGACTGCCAACTGGCTTTCCAGCTCGATGCACGCCTGGGCCAGGTCGAGTGCCTGCACGGCACCCAATGCGCCGGCAACCGAGTGCAGGGTTTCAGCCAGGCACCGGCAATCACGCTGCTCAAGAGCGGCACTGATGCGCTGCAAGTCTTGCTGCACGCTGCTGATAAACAACGGGCGCATTTTGTCCGACAGCTGCACCGTGTCAATCACCAGCAGCTCAGCGCGCAATGTCGGTTTGCACAGTTTGATCAATTGCGCACGCAGGGTTTGCAGGCTCAAGGGTTTTACCAACCAGGCATTCATCCCGACCGCCAGACAACGAATGCCTTCCTCGCGCATGGCATTGGCGGTGACACCGATGATAGGCAATTGAGGATCATGCTCCCTGAGGATGCGGGCCAGTTCATAGCCGTTCATCAACGGCATATTGATATCCGTCAGCACCAGGTCAAAGGCCTGGGGTTGCCACAGGTGCATCGCTTGCTCGCCATTGTCTGCCAGCGTCACCGTGCAGCCGAGGGCCTCGAGTTGCTCCTTGATGATTTCCTGGTTCACCGGATTGTCTTCGGCGACCAGAATGCGCAGCTCCAACTGCCCCGCGCTCTGTTGCTCGACACGCAGCGCTGACGCCTGTTTACCTTGCTGTGCCAGGGCAACCACTGACGCAATGGCGCGCACATCATGCATATCCACTTCCCAGCCCTGCGCGGTGCACAGAGGCGGGCTATGCGCGCCCGGCACACACAGCACCCGCGGTCCATCCCATGGCTGCAGGGGGCCGGCAGGCAGCATATCCACCAGCACCGCCTGCGCACTCTGTTGCTCCAGGGGCAGCGCCGCCAACGTGGCCTGGATACCCAAGCGGTTGAGCCAGTCGCACAGGGACTCCGCCAACTCGCGCACGGGTGCCTGCACATACACAGGTGAAGTACTCGGTTCAATGGGCGTGAGGCCCGGCAGCTCGCTGGTGCCGAGCGGCAAGCGCATCTTCAAGGTAAAACTGCTGCCCAGGCCGGGTTCGCTGACGACCTTGATCTGGCCGTCCATCATCTCGGCCAGCCAGCGACAAATTGGCAGCCCCAACCCTGCGCCGCCTTGGCCGGCGGTGTCCGGGGCCTGGTAAAACAAATCGAACAGCTTGGCTTGCTGCGCCTGGCTGATGCCCACGCCAGAATCGGTCACCTGCCATTCGAGGTCGACGCGATCGTCGCCGCGACGCACGGCCCTGGCCCGAATCACCACGCGCCCGATGTCGGTGAACTTGACGGCATTGCTCACCAGATTGTTGAGGATCTGGCGGATACGCATGGGGTCGCCGACTACGCAGTCCGGCAGTTGCGCGTCAATGCAGCCATACAGTTGCAGGCCCTTGCGCTGGGCGAAGGCGGTGTAGGTGTGCAGCGTGTCTTCCAACATGTCCAGGGGGCAGAACTCGATGGATTCGATTGCCATCTGCCCGGATTCTATTTTCGACACATCCAGCACGTCGCTGATCAGTTGGAACAACGTCGCAGATGAGCGCTGGATCGTGTGCAGGTAGGTTTTCTGGCGTGGGTCCAGGGGCGTCAACCCGAGCAATTCCAGGGTGCCCAGCACGCCATACAAAGGCGTGCGAATTTCATGGCTCATGGTCGCCAGGAACAGCGTCTTGGCTTCGTTGGCCGCGTCGGCGGCCCGCCTGGCATCTTCCAGGGCCAAGGCATCCTCGACATGGCGGGTGACGTCGCTGAACGCATACAGGCGCACATCCTGGCCCTGGTAACGGGTCGAGACAAAGCCAACCTGCAAATGCCGGCCCTCGATCTCCAGGTAGGTTTCGCCGCTCTCGGCACTTTCTTGGATGCGGCCGAGGGCAGCCACCAGCCTGGTCGTGCCCGGCCATTGCTGCGCCCGCTGGTTCTCGATCAACACCTGGCCATCTGCGCGGCCCACCACACACAGCCCAGTGGGCGCGGTGTCGATGATCACACGGCTAAAGGCCACGCTCTCTGCGATGCGTTCATGGGCCTGGCGCGCCGGGCGAATGACTTGCTTGCGATACCAGCGGGTGCCGGCCCAGGAGATCGCCAGCACCGCACAGATAAACAGCGCCAGGCTGGTCAGCGGCCAAAAGGCATAGCGAAAAAAATGCTTGTAGCTGATCCCATAGATCGCGGTCCACTGCTGCTCGGTGTCGTGGGTAATTTTGAACTCCAGGCCGTTGGCCCGAAAGTTGAGTCCCTCACTCAGCGAAGAGGCCAGGACAGACGGCCCCGCCAGCGTCTGGCCGCTGGGTGAGAGCAGGGTGAAGCGGTCGTAGACGGACGACTCGATCGTGCGCTCCACATCGTTGACTTGCGCCATATCCAGCAGGGTGGCCACCAGCACCTGTTTATTGCCTTCATGCCTGCGCATCACCTGGGGGTTCAGGGTAATGCCGATGTAGGCCAGCAGACGCGGAGGCGCAGGGTCTTCGCCGGACGTGACGTAGGCTTCCCAGTAAAGCTGATTGTCCGCCAGAGGCTGAGGCAGTTGCCCCAGCCTTTGTTGCACGGCGTCGGCCCGCTCGGCGGAGGGGCCGTTGTAGGCGGTCTTCCCGCCGCGCTGGTAGCCGACCGCCGGCACCGTTATGTAGTAGTTGACGAGCCTATTGAAGACAAACGCATGGGGTGAAGGGTAGGGCGACGATGACCAGAATGCGCTGTAGTAACTGGCCAGGTGGGTCCCCAGGGCAAATATCTTCTGCTGCTCGCCAGCGCTGACCCGTTGCTCATCGAATCGGCTGCTGAAGGGCACCGAAAAGGCGAACTCGCGGCCTTCAAAACGCGTGTTGTACGCATCCAGCCTTTGCCCCTTGAGGCTGGCCTGGGTGTTTTTGTCACTGATCAGATCGCGCTGGATAGCGGGCTGCGCCAGGGTTCTCAAGAACGTTTCCTGTTCCTGGATATTTTCCATCAGCCGGGCAAAATGAAAACGCACGGCGGCGTACTGCTCGTCGATCACTCGCTGCAGTGCCCAGTAACTGGTGCCCGCCAACAGCAATGCGAGACCGAGCACCACCATCAGCCCTTTATTCAGGCGCAGTGAGCTGCGGGTGAATGCTTCAAGGATGGCGTCGTTGTGCTTCATTAAGGGTTTTCGCAGGCGGATGAGAAATCGGCACTGAATGGAGCTTACTCCTGATAGAGGTTAGACAAATTCGGGCCGCAGGCTAATGAGATGTCGCGGGGCCATCATTGTTCAACAGTTGCTGAAATTGTTCCGAGGAGACTGCCTGAGAGATCAGGAAACCCTGAACTTGAGTGCAATCAATTTTGCGCAGCAGGGCCAGCTGCTGGGGCGTTTCGACGCCTTCGGCAACCACGGTCAGCCCCAGTTTACGGCCCAGTGCGATGATACTGGCCAGGGCCGACGTCATGCCTTCGTTATCGTGGCAGCCTTGTACCAGCGCCTGGTCGATCTTGAGCTCGGTAAAAGGGGTCGAGACCAGGTTCAGGTATGAGCTGTAGCCTTTGCCGAAATCGTCCTGGGACAGGCCAAACCCCTTGATACGCAGGCGGCAGGCTCCGGCATAGAAGTTACTGATGTCCTGGGGCACCGAGCACTCCATCAGTTCGAAGCAGATCATCCCCGGAATACCCTGGTTATCCAGGACAAAATCCAGCAGGCGGTCTGCCAAGTCATGGCTATTGAGCAGGTGGGTCGGCAGGTTGATCGACACTGGAACATCGTATCCGCGCTGACGCCATCGCTCCTGCGCATGAATGGCCTGCTTGAGCACCAGCCACAACAAACGCTCCTCCAGTTCGAAGGTCTTGATTGCCGGCAAAAACGCCGCGGGCAACATTAGCCCTTGCTCGGGGTGCATCCAGCGCACCAGTGCTTCAGCGGCGACGATACGGCCGTTGGCCAAGGATTTCTTGGGTTGGAACCACGCCTGGATTTGCCCGTTACCCATGGCCTGGAGCAGCGTATGCCGACCAATTTCCGCTGCGGCGGGGAGCGACGGGTCAGGGCTGCGATCCTTGTGATTGAGTTGGCCGACCAGGCTGCGCAGCGCGTCGGCGGCGACGGGTTTTGAGATCAGACCGATGACTTTCACATCAAGGTTTTTCGCCACCAGGCTGGCCGCCATCAACATGCGCCGCGACGCGGCACTCATAATGGCCAGGGCGGGCTTGCAGCGCAGGGTTGCCAGGCTCTGGATAAACTGCACGCCATCCATGCCCGGCATCAGCAGATCAGTCAGCACCAGGTCGAAATCCCGCTGGCGCAAACGCTCCAGTGCCTCGTTCCCATCCTGGGCGGCTTCAAGCATGAAGTCTCCCAATTCATTGAGCAGGTTCTGCAGGTACAAGTGCTGCAGAGGATGGTCCTCGACGATCAAAATACTATAGCGCTTCATGGGGGATCCGTGCGTAAGGCTCCAGGTAATTAAAGAGGGCCCGCAACGCAAAGGGTTTGACCAGGCAATAGTTCATACCTGCGGCCAGGCACAAGTCGGCCTCGCCGCGCATGGCGTTGGCGGTAGCCCCGATGATGGGCAGCGAGCAACCTTGGCTGCGTAACTCCCTGGCTAATTCATAGCCGTTGACTCTGGGCATATTCACATCCGTCAGTACCACATCGAAGTGTGAGGCCTTGCACAGCAGCAGCGCTTCATGACCATCGCAGGCCAACTCCACGGTGCAGCCAAGTTCCTCAAGCTGATCGCGCAAAATCAATTGATTGATAACGTTGTCCTCGGCCACCAGCACATGCAGGTTGAGCTTGCGCAGTTCACGCTTGTGCGCCTGCTCGTCGACCCTGGCCACCCACAACCCTTGCGCCTGGCTGACAGCCTGGTGAATCGCGCTCAACTGATTGAGGTTGGCATGCCACGCGCCGGTCTCGCTCTGCTGGCCATTGCTGCTGTTGCTGCTCACCAGGATTACCGGCCCCGGCCAGGCGGGCACCAGTGGCTGTTCGAAACTGCCTGGATGCAGTTCCAACAGTAACTGGCCCTCGGGGTGGGTCGGCTGGCCGATCTGTGCGCGGGCGCCCCAACGGCGCAACCAGCCGCCGATGGATTGAGCGAGTTCGGGGATCGGCGAAACCACATAGATCGTCTCTGCCAACAGGCTGCTCATGGGCGTACAGGGCGCCTCTTCCAGAGGCAGGGTCAGGCTGAAACTGCTGCCCAGGCCCAGTTCGCTGACCATACGGATATGCCCGTTCATCAATTGCGTCAGGCGCTGGCAAATCGGCAAGCCGAGCCCGGTCCCGGCCACCACGTTGGTGTTGCCTTCGGTTTGGTAGAAAGGTTCGAAAATCATCGCCTGGTCTTCCTGGGCAATCCCTTTGCCGGTGTCGGACACTTGCCACAGAACGCTGGAGCGCTCGTCGTCGCGGTCCAGCAACTTGACCCTTAGCACCACGCGCCCGTAGTCGGTGAACTTCACGGCGTTGTTCAGCAGGTTATTGAGGATCTGGCGAATGCGCGTGACATCCCCGATCAACCGCTCGGGCAACTTGGGGTCAAAGCAGGCGTAGAGCTGCAAGCCCTTGCCCATGGCAGCGGCGGCATAGCCCTGGATGATTTCATTGACCAGGTCCAGCGGCGAGAACTCACTCAGTTCCAGAGCCAGTTGCCCGGCCTCGATCTTCGACACGTCGAGTACGTCGCAGATCAGTTGCAACAAGGTGGCCGAAGAGCCTTCTATTGCATGCAGATAGTCTTTTTGCTGGTTGTCGAGCTGGGTGCGGGCCAACAGCTCCAGGGTGCCCAGTACGCCATACAGCGGCGTGCGTATTTCATGGCTCATGGTCGCCAGAAACAGGGTTTTCGCGGCATTCGCTGCGTCGGCCGACTGCCGGGCCTCTTCCAGGGCGGCTTCAACTTGCTTGCGCGCACTGATATCACTGAAGGCGCAAAACAGCACGTCCTCGCCTCTATAGCGGGTAGGCGCGCTGCTGAGGTAAAGGTGGCGGCCGTCGAGGGTCTCGAAGTAGTCGCAATGCCCGGACGGAGCGCTATCGAACGCCTGGCGGATCCAGCCGGTGCACAGCGCTTCGCGCTCCAGGCCGTTACCCAGCCAATGCTGGGCCAGGGTGTTTTCCAGCACAACCTGGCCATCGGTGCGACGCAGCACGCACAAGGCGACCGGCGCGGTCTGGATCACGTCGCGACTGAAGGCCTCGCTTTCAATCAGTGCCTGAATCCCGTTGATCGAGGGGATGATGAAGCGCTGGTTGACCCGGCGCATCACCAGCCAGATCAGCGTCACACTGAACAGGCAAAACACCAGCGAACCGAGCAGTTCGCGCCACAATCCGCGGACCACATCCCGCAGGTTGATCGAGTACATCAGTTGCCAGTCCGACGACTTGAGTTGCTTGCGAATGACCAGATGATCCGGCAGCAGGCCACTGCCGACAAAACCGAAAAAGTTCGCACCCTGGGGCTCGAGCAATGACTGGTTCAACTGGGGTTCGTGGCTATTGGTAAAGACCAGCATGCCCTTGGAATTGAGCATCATGAACTCGCCCGCACTCTGGTCATTGAGGGTCATGGACACTTCGTGGCTTTCCATTTCCAGGCCCAGCCAGCCGGAATTGGGGTCACGCTCATCCAGCAGAATGAATAGATACAAATGTGAATGCCCTTCGCTCTGGTCACTCAGCCAGAGTTCGCCTGGGTCCACTGGGTTGCGTTTCTTCAGCGTCCTGAGGCGATTGAGCATGCATTGGGAGAACGGTAATACCTGCGCCGTTGAATCGTAGAGTCGGGTTAATTGCGGGTTGGGGCCGGTGGTCACGTAAAGCAGGTTGACCTGTTTGACCTTCAGGTAGTTGCGCATGCGTGAGGTCAGCCAGATGCTCCACTGGTTGCCCGGTGTACTGCCCAACTGCAGGCGCTGCTCTTCGCTGGAAGCCGGGTACGCTTGCGCTTTGGCCTGCATGGATTTGCGCACCGCCGACAGGCTCAGGCTTTCGAGCAAGGCTTCGCGGGTAGTGAAAAACGTATGGGCTTCGGCAATCGCGCTGCTCATGTAGCCGCGCCGCTGAGAGATGTCATTGTTGAACGTGGACAGCAGAAACGTGTAGACACCGCTAAAGATGCCAATCAATAACACGATGGCGAAAAGACGAAGCAGCCTTCTGGCTGCTTCGGGTCGGGACAGGACGGGATTGATCTGGAGCAGATAACTTTTAAATCGCATCGGCGGATTTTAATGAGCCATCCGCCGCCTGGGCATAAGACGATCCTTAAAAGCGCCCATGGGCTTACTTGTAGAACATATCGACAACCACCGCGGCATCGAACGCACCAGGCTGAGGCAGGGCGCGCCACTTCAAATCAGCCCTGAAGTCTTGGCGGAAGGTCTGGTTGGCACCATTCATTTTGGCCAAGGGGAACCATTCATTGAATGGCAGGTTTTGATGGGTGTAGTCCCAGGATAACGCGATGCCCACGGAGCTGTTATTAGCGGGCACCAACAAACCATTGATCACGCTCCCGCCGCCCGGTGTCGTGGCGAAGCGAGCGCTCACCGTGTACGGAGTGTCACAGGCTTTGCGCAGGCTCAGATTGAAGGTAGCGGTGCTCGCCACTTCACCGACCTTTGCCAGGCGCGAGGGTTTGGGAAAGTTGACGACACTGGGGGTAATCGTCAGGTCTGGCGTGCAGGGCACAAAGCGAATGTCGTTCACGCCGGTGACGATATAATTGAGGTTGCTGTTGGGCCGGCTGTTGAGCCCCGTAATCCCGTCCAGTTGAAAGACCCGGTATTGCGACAGGGTGCTGGCCTGGCCGTTTTGCGGCGTGCTACCAAACTTCTCGATAAACACGCTGAAGTTGAGGGTGAACCGGGCCTTGTCCCAACCGACGCAATTTGACAGGTTGCAACCGCGGTCGGAGTAGAACCCTGTACCGTACTTGCCACTGCTTTGGGTGATGGGCACTGAGTTATAGCGGATCCCGGCGCGAATGCCCTTGCCGATACTGACGCTTGCCGGGTTCAGGTAAAAAAACACTTCTTCGCGGCCGTGCTCAAAGTCATCCTTGCAAATCACGTTGACCGAGCGTGGGCCCGACTCCCAGATAATCGTGCCATCCGGCGCATCGGCCGCCACCGCCAATGCGGTACCCAGCGGTGCGGTGTCGGCGACCGAGCCGCTACCGTCCACCCGGCAGGCCAGCGCATAGCTGGTAGCGGGGAGGGCAGCGCTGACAAGCAGGGTGGCCACGAGTAGGTATTTAAGAGGTGACATAGGTCGGTATTCCCCGCGTTCCATCACTTGAGAACCGCGCGATGGCGGGCCTGCAAGCCGATATCGGTGATTTCGGTAAAGTTGATTTGGCTCCCGACGCTAATGGGGGCCTGGGTGCTGAAGACTTTGCGCTCACCGGGCTTGAGCAATAGGTAGTCATCCAGCACTTGAACCTGGCCGCCTTTGTCGACTTGCACATCCACCAGGGACAGATGAAACGCACTGGGATTGGTGACGGTCAGGGTTTGCCCATCGGTGCGGCTCCATACCAGTTGCGGCACGGCCTCTGACGAACTGCCTGCCAGCCCGGCCGGGCGATAGAACAGCTTGAGGCGCTGGCGCACGGCAAATTGCACACTGTCGGCGGCTTCCGGCTTCAGCGGGATTTCCATGACGTTAAGCAAGAACATCGACTCCACATCGCTGGGCAAGCCTGCGCCGGCGTACAGAATGCGCAGCAGGTGATGCTGTTGAGCATCCAGGCGAACCAGCGGCTGAACCACGGCAAAGGGCACCGGCGACGTTGCATCATCGTCCTCGCGGGTGACCCAGCTTTGCACCGCCAGTTCGCTGGAGGACTGATTGACGATATTGATGCTGGCTTCTTTATATTGGCCAAAGTAGATCAGGCGCGTGCCTTCAATCTTGACCGTCGCCTGCGCACAGGGCGCCAGGGCCAGCAACGCTGCAATCAGCGCACTGATCCAGAGCAGGGAGCGGCAGAATGGCAAGTGGTTGAGAGGTGACATGAGGGCCCGTAGCTTTCCTGGGTGTGTTGGAGTGGCTTCGGGGTCCATGGTAGGAGGTGGGCGTCAGGGATTCTCTCAGGCGATTCTTAAAAGGGAAAATTGCTGGCTCAGGGCTGGGGGCTTTGTGTTTGTCACCGCCGAAAGTGACGCCCTTGTTAAAGAAATACACCACCACATGCCAGTGCTGGTCATGGGCCAGGTTAAAACCTGATATCAGCTTGAGCTGCCTTGAGTCGAGCGTGCCTGCCAATTGCGCAGCCACTTCATACAGTGCCGGCTGGGGCAGGGGAGTCGGTGGTGGAAGGGGCACCACAGCGCGAGCCGGGACGTTCATAGGCGATCAGCGGCGGCAGGATCGTATCCTACTGTACATTCATATAACTAAACTAAACAGTTATTTAGTTTAGTTATTCATTTTTTGTTTTTTTTGACAGGCATAGGGCAGGTTAACAGTTGTCACCCAGCCGTGGGCTGTTGGTATTCTTGATGTCTGAAACATTCAACTCGTAAAGGAATACCCGATGCCAATATACCTCGCTGCCGAATCAGAACTGCACGTGGGCCAAAACTCGGTCACAGAAGCACCCGCGGAAGAAGGAACTTACGTTGTCGTATTCGAAGACGACGAAGACACCGGCTATTTCTACGCCCTGGATACAGCAGCAGAAAGCAACCCGATTCAAGACGCGCTGCATATCTACAACGTCGCGGACGTTTCAGACAAACATAAACCCTCCAGTTTGAAGATCGGTTGGTCAGTTGATCACAGCAAGGCCGTGTTGCTAATCAACGATTATCCGCATGCCATATTCGATTTCACGGCGAAACAAGGCTATTGCCGTACCGGGTTTCCACCGCACACTGGCAATGGTAGGTCTGAACATGGCCACGACTGGGATGATGCTGCGCTTGAACTGTTCGCATGAGTACGAGCCTGGGTTAGCCAGGCTTTTTCTTCTGCGCAAAGGATCCACCAGGTTTAACGGGTAGGCAGCGCCACAGCGAGTTTCAGCATCGTGTTTTTCCAGCAGGCGAGAAACACGGGGGGCCGCTTGGTGAAAAGCGTCAAGCAGAGCCCAACGAGGATATTCCATCGGTTCGCATAATGTATATTATGTTAAACCAGATGCTATGTCAGATATGTTTATAAGCCACGTAAGTCACTGATTCGACGAATCCGTATTTGACGTCTACTCTCTCAACGGGCTATGTGTTTCGTGTTCATGGCGAGTCCTTGAATGAGGTAGCTTTCGATGAAACTGATTCAGTGCAGGTTCTCTTCAGGTCAACGACTACCGCTGCTTGTACAAGCTGGTGATGCGGCGCTGTTGCCCATACTTGCCCATTCATCTACACCCAACTTAAACCCAGGCACCGTGCTTACAACACGGCTGCGGCACATCTGCGTGCGATCCTCGCTTTCTACTCCTATGCCAGAACCCGAGATCTGGATCAGGCTGGAGTTACTTCCACAGTGGGTTGAACACCGGAAACGTGGAGGATGTACCTGCCGCCGGCCCTGACTACTCAAGGTTGCTTACGGAAGAACAAAGTGATCTGGCCTACCTCCACTCCGAATTTGGTCATGAACGAGCGATTGATCATGGTGTTCTTGTCCATAAGGTACATCCAGTCGTCTAATTCAACCTGATACTCCTTACCATCCACAGGAAGGCTAAGTACGTATTTCCAGCGCAGGGTATTGCCTGCCATCTCACCACGCGCCTCCCCCACCACGTCGGCAGCGGTTCCGCGCCATTGGTTATGGCCAACTGGCGTTAGCGTCCACACCCGTTTTTGTTTAGTACCATCGCTGTAAGTAAATGACTCATCGAGTATTAACTTATTGCCTTCGGACTGGCCATTGATCTCCACGTGGAAGCGCTTGACTACCTCACCTGAACGCTTTTGAAACATGCCCCAAGCTTCGACCCGCCCCTCGAAAAAATCGCGTAGCTCAAGGGTGGGCATCTCCTGGCGGTAAGTATGCACATCTACCCGGCTGCAACTCGCGAGACCAATGCTTAGCAGAACTATCAATACCTTTAACATGTGCAACTCCTCAACGGTCTCAGGGGTTTAGAACCGCCCAGCAATTGGGATCACAGCTGCGGGCACGCCAAAAGCTATACAAAACAATTAATCTGTACAGCTGAATCCTCAGGTCGGTGTTACAGCCACACAAACGGACTCCGACGGCCTGTCCAACGGGGGGGGCACGCGCATCGCGCAGAAATGGTGCCTGCGGCAGCCACCCATACGCATCACGCCTAGGAATGGCGCACATTGTCAGGTGGTTTTTTTAGGCTTACCCTATACAGAACCTATACAGCGCATTAGATAATGTACAATAAAAACCGACCACTGGCGCTGCAATTTGACGGTGAGAGCAGCATGGCTTCGAGGAATCTTAATGAACACATCAATAGCCGAGCATTACCGTGAAATTCTCGTCGGCGTCGGCGAGAACCCTGAGCGTGAAGGACTGCTGGATACTCCCAAGCGTGCAGCCAAAGCGATGCAGTACCTGTGCAATGGCTACACGATCAGTCTAGAGGATTTGATCAACGGCGCATTGTTCGAATCGCAAAACGACGAAATGGTCATCGTGCGCGACATCGAACTGTATTCGTTGTGTGAGCATCACCTGCTCCCCTTCATCGGCAAGGCTCATGTCGCCTACATCCCCACTGGGCGGGTGCTGGGCCTGTCAAAAGTCGCCCGGGTCGTCGATATGTTCGCCCGCCGCTTACAGATCCAGGAAAACCTTACAAAGCAAATTGCCGACGCTATTGCACACATCACTGATGCGGCCGGCGTGGCCGTGGTCATTGAGGCAAAGCACATGTGCATGATGATGCGGGGCGTGGAGAAACAAAACTCGGTGATGACCACCTCAGTGATGCTGGGCGCCTTTCGCGAGTCGTCCGCTACGCGGCTGGAGTTCCTGCAACTGATTGGGCAACGCAGTTAACGCTCGGAGCTCGCGCAGGCTTGCAGGAGAGACTCAATGAACAGTTCCTTTGAAATGAACGCCTTGGTGATAGGCGCCAGCGGTGCGCTTGGCGCAGCGTTTGGAATGGCTGAAAGCAGATCCATGACGATATCGAGTCGTTACGCATTCCTTTCTCGTTGGCGGCACCCTGGTGAGTCACGTTGCGCCGGGGGCCTGGCAAATGAGTAAGATTCGCCGACTGTGCCTGGTGCTGGGCGACCAACTGTCTTGGGACTTGGCTTCATTGCAGGGGCTGGATCCCCAGCGCGATGCGGTGTTGCTGGTCGAGGTGATGGAGGAAGCAAGCCATGTGCCCCATCACCCACAAAAAATCGCGCTGATCTTCAGTGCGATGCGCCATTTTGCCGAGGCGCTGAAGCAGCGCGGTATCCGCGTGCACTACGTCAGCCTGGATGATCCACACAACAGTGGATCGGTGCCCGGCGAGTTACGGCGCTGGCACTCACTGCTTCAACCGCAGCAACTGCACCTGACTGAGTGCGGTGACTGGCGCCTGGAGCAGTCGCTCAAGGACTGTCGCTTAACGATCCAGTGGCATAGCGATAGCCGTTTTCTCTGCACCCGCGGCGAATTTTCGTCTTGGGCCGAGGGCAAAAAGCAGCTGCGCATGGAGTTCTTCTACCGCGAGATGCGGCGCAAAAGTGGCTTGTTGCTTAATGGCGACCGCAGCCCGGTCGGTGGCGCCTGGAACTTTGATGCCGAAAACCGCAAGGCGTTGCCCAAAGGGGCGAGAGCGCCCTCACCCATGCGCTTTTCGGCCGATGCCATCACCCAGGAAGTGCTGGCGCTGGTGGCAAAAAACTTCTCCGGCCACTATGGCGCCCTCGACACCTTCGACTACCCGGTAACCCACGCCGATGCCCAAGCCTTGTGGGATTACTTTCTCGATTGGGGCCTGGCTGCGTTCGGCGACTACCAGGATGCGATGGCCAGTGACGAACCCTTCCTGTTTCATGCGCGGATCAGCGCCGCGCTAAATATCGGCCTGCTGGGTCTGCGCCAGTTGTGCAGCGACGTCGAAGCCGCGTACTGGGCGCAGCGGATTCCGCTGAACGCTGCCGAAGGCTTCATTCGTCAACTGATCGGTTGGCGGGAATACGTCCGAGGCATCTACTGGTTGAAGATGCCTGAATATGCCGACGGAAATGAATTCAGCAACACAAGGTTGCTTCCAGAGTTCTACTGGACAGGCGAAACGAAGATGAACTGCATGCGCCAAGCCATTAACCAAAGCCTTAAGCATGCCTACGCTCATCACATCCAACGGCTAATGGTTACCGGCAATTTCGCTTTGCTCGCAGGTATCGCGCCGAGTCAAATATGTGAGTGGTACCTGGCAATCTACATGGACGCGTTCGACTGGGTGGAGTTGCCCAACACACTTGGTATGGTCATGCATGCAGACGGCGGCTACATGGGATCTAAGCCTTACTGTGCGAGCGGCCAATACATCAAGCGCATGTCCGATTATTGTCGTGGCTGCGCCTACAAGGTGAGCGAAAGCACCACAGATGACGCCTGCCCTTTCAATGCGCTTTATTGGCACTTCCTGATACGTCACAGCGACCGCCTGCGCAGCAATCACCGTATGGGCATGCAGTATAAAAACCTCGACCGAATGCCTGAATCAAAGCAGCAAGCGCTCTGGCAACGTGGTCAATTGTTGCTCGCAAACTTAGATAACGGTGAATCATTTTGAAAAAGAGTGAACTCCCGGTCAAAACCTGCATGACTTGCGGCCTTCCCTTCCTATGGAGGAAAAAATGGGCACGCTGCTGGGAGGAAGTTCGTTACTGTTCTGAGCGCTGCCGGCGTAGTAAACCTGCCCAGTGCTGAGCCAAAAAATGGCCATCACAGGCCCTCTTGGACTCAAACCAAAATCACTTGCTTAGCCAGGATGTCGGTGTGATGTTAGGCGTTTTAGAACGTTACACCAAAAATCACAACCTGAGCCTACAACGATGTGCGCTATGAAATTTTCAATTAGGAATAAATTGGAAGCGGTAGTAGAAATGTATCAGGTCGTGCGAAGAGGTACCCTTGCATAAGATCTATGCCTAAGCGGAGTAATGCATCACTCTCATCACGGGTTTCAATACCTTCGGCCACAACCACTATATTTAAACGGTTTGCGACTAAAACAATACCTTCGACTATTGCAGTTTTAACCGGGTCTTTGTCAATGTTTCTTGTGAGAGCCATGTCAATTTTTAGCACATGAGGTTGGAACATCGCCAATAAATTCAACCCCGAGTAACCCGAGCCGAAATCGTCGATAGATGTAGTGAAACCTTGACGCTTGTACTCTTCGAAAATCCCCTTTAGATGCATAGGGTCATCAACACGTTCACCTTCGGTCACTTCGAACATTAGTCTCTCTGGAGGGAACCCAAACAGTCTGGCAGCCTCCAGAGTGGCTCGAATGCAGGTTTCGGGTCGATACACAGCATTTGGCAAAAAATTGATACTGAGCTTGCAGTCTGGAATGCCCAGCAAACCTAGTTCCGTCGCTCTCTCGATAGCCTTGACTCGGCATGCTTGGTCAAAGCGGTATCGGTTGTCGTCATTAACCTGATCCAAGATGCTCGCCGCCGACTCACCGTTCACCCCACGTACAAGGGCTTCATAGGCGAAGGTTGTGCGCGTTCTTACGTTAACGATTGGCTGGAATGCCATTATGAAATCGAACCCCAACCCTTCTAGATTTCGGCACTCTGCGCAGCCGACTGATACGAACGTAGAGAACGTAATATTACGGGGCATGGCTGATCCTCCAGATTTTTAGCAACCCTAACCTATAATTTTCGAGCTTTCAGTATGTATCGGCACTGATCTGGCTTCGTTGAAGGCGCATGTTCATCGCGTGCAACGCGCCAGCCTAATAGTGAGGTGTCGTTCGCCATAATATTGATGAGAAGCAGGCCGAAAACCAACATGGATAAAGGCAATGCCCGTTTTTCGCCACGCCAATATCTTGTTTTGCGCATTTCCAAGCAGAGCCAGCATCACTGGCACCAGCGCGATGAATGCCGGCGTCAGGACACCGATTCGACAAACCCGGCTTATTCAATTGTGCAATGCCTCAACGCCCCCCGGGTTTAGATCCACCCAGCAACTGGGCTCGCAGCTCCGGGTTGCGTGTTCGGGGGTCAAGCCAGATGGCAAAAAAGGCTTTGGCGAAAGCTTCATCCCTCACCACGCGCCTTAGGTTGTCGCCGAAGTAAAACCGTACGCCCTCTCCAGGAACATAAACGCCCGTGATGCGGTCGCCTGCGCGCACATTGACGAACGCGTGCTGCATTTCCCGCTCCCAGCGGCCCATCAGCTCTGAGTTCAGGCCGTAGGGGGACAAGCGACGGATTTCCTTGATGCTGGCCTCGACTAGATCATCGCGGCTAATAGCGCGGCTGTAGGTGAGTTCAAGCGCAAAAGGTGCATCTGCAACCAGCGGCTCACCGGCGATCAGGCGTGGGCTCCAGAACTGCGCGCTGTAGACCGAGAAACCGAATACTCGCATATCCCCGCTGCCCAACAGATGGGCATTGGGGACCGCCTCACGCCAATCGGCAAATATGTCCGCGCTCTGGAGCATAAGAGCAATACAGATAAGGTGGCGGACCAAGCTATCGTTGCGCGTAGCCATGCAAATACCTCGATAAGACTCTTGGATACCTATGCGCTCGCCACGCGTCAATTACGGGCGCGTAGTCGGATGGCATTGGCCCGTGGTTAACACGCATAAGCATTGCGCACATTTTCAGGTGGTTACTTTAGGCCTATCTTAGATAAAACTTATACAAGGTATAGCGCAATGTACAACAAAAATCCTTGGCCACTGACGCTGTACTTTGACGGTAACTGTCCATTGTGCGCGCGGGAAATCAAGATCCTGCGCCGACACGCCACAGAGGGCCGACTGCTATTTATTGACTTAAACAGCGCTGAATTTGACGCCAAGGCCCTTGGCTTTACGTTCGAGCGCATGCAGTCCGTACTTCATGCCCGTTTCGCCGACGGCCGCTGGGTTGACGGCTTGGACGCCACCCTATGGAGCTGGCGTGCCGCCGGCCTGGGATTCTGGGCCAGACCCCTGACCTGGCGTGCACTTCGACCGCTGCTGGCGTTCGGTTATAAGCTGTTCTGCCGCTTGCGCCCCCATTTGGCGTGGTTGCCTCACCCGGATGGGCGACGTCGATGTGTCGATAACCGTTGCGCAGTGCCGGAATCACAACACGCACCCGACGCGTCGGACACCTTGAAAACGAGGCAGCCTTAGAGCGCTACTCATGAACAGCCCCTTCGAAATGAACTCACTTGGCGACGGCTATCGCGCCTTAGTGATAGGCGCCAGTGGAGCCCTTGGCACGGCGTTTTGTCAGTTGCTCAAAGAAGATCCACGCTGCTCGGTTGTTCGCGAACTGACGCGTCTTAGTCTTCCGGGGTTGGACCTGGAAGAGCCCGAGAGTATCGCCAAAGCCGCCGCCGAATTAGCTGAAGAAGCCCCGTACCATTTAATACTGCATGCTGCAGGCCTGCTCCATCGCAAAGAAATCAAGCCGGAAAAGAGTTACTCCGCCATTGAGGCGGATGCGTTTCAGGCAGTGTTCCAGGTCAACACCCTGGGACCAGCGCTTGTTTTGCGTCACTTTTTGCCACTGCTCGACCCTCTTGGCGCGATGGCGGTGCTTTCGGCCAAGGTTGGCAGCATCGGCGATAACCGTTTGGGCGGCTGGTATGCATATCGCGCCTCCAAGGCCGCGTTGAACATGTTGATTAAAACCGCGGCGATCGAACTGGCGCGAACCCGCCCGCAAACCCGCTTGCTGAGCCTGCATCCAGGCACCGTTATTTCAGGCCTTTCACAGCCCTTTCGTGGTGCCTCGGAAGCCAGGCCGGCACACATTGCTGCCCGCGAGTTGTTATCGCTGATTGACCGTCTGACTGCTGCCGACAGCGGCAATTTTTTTGCTTATAACGGCGAGCGCCTACCCTGGTAGGCAAGGAGTAAACCTTGAATTTGCAAGCACTGACCGAACGGGCCGCGAAGGGCGAAATACGCGAGCTGGAGTTGCTGTCACTCGAAGGTGGTTTTTATCTGGCACGAATCCGCCTGGATCACGGCCAGTTCACCCTGCTTGATGATGCGGCCAAGCCGATGCGCCTGCGGTCGACCACCCACCTGCGCGACTTGCTGCAGACCGTGCCGGCATTTCCTTGCGTGCTGGTGCAGCAATGCGCGCACGACGAAATGTGCGGCCGGGATTCAGGGCCTGTCGAGGAGCTGCGTATCCCGTTTTCGCTCACCACGCCATTATGAGCAGGCAAGCACGCGATAAATATCAGAAACCACCTGCAGTGTTGCCTCTTCAAGCGTTCCCTCGTTGCGGCATAAAACCCAGCCTTGATCTGCAACCGCTCGCTCGAACGCCTGGGTACAGGCAACATGTTCTTCCAGCGTATGCATCACAGTACTGCTCAGCCCGCGCCGTCGTGCTGCGGCCCTCGCCCATGAAATTTCAGGGGCGGTGACAATCCCGACGTGCAGGTCTGGCACTTGCACGTTGCGATCAATATTCAACTGGAGAATGTCTGCAAACGGGACTATGCGCCGAAACGCGGCATCAGACGGGTACCAGCGATCAATCAACACAATGCTGCCCGGAGGTTGTTTAGTCAGCACCTGTCGGGAAATCCATGCACGGCTATCCGCGAGGCGTTCACACACCTGCAACTCCAGATCCCGGCAGGGATTTCTGACCAGCTTGTTAACGAGGGTCATTGTTTCCCGTCTAAAGGGATCGCTTTTTTTCTCGCAAAGTCGGATTACCGTTTTGGCGTCTGCCCTCAGTACTTTCGTAACGGCTTCCAACAGTGTGGTTTTGCCGGTGCCCTTGGGCCCATCCATAGAAACAAACAGCGGAGGATTCATTGTTGCAGTTCAACCAACCGCTGGTTGTAACTGTCACGAATGCAGGCCTGTTTGTCGTCAGCCTTCCAACAGTCGTTGCGCCCCTTGATCCAGCCACGTTGCTCGGCCTTGAGCATCTTGGCCTGGCTGCCGGCCTTTTTCAGCGCGGTGTTGTAGGTGCTCGCCATCTGGCGATCCAGGGCGGAAAGCGCTTCGCTGCCGCAAATCAGCGTCTCCACGGAGCTGGCCATGTTTGCGCTGCACTTGAACGAAGGTCCGGTCTGGGCGTGTGCGCTGATGGCGAAAATGGCCACTGGCAACAGCGCCGCGCGGATGAATGAATGCATAGGAGTCTTCCTGTAAAGGTGTCGATGGCCACATCGATGCGGGCCCACGTTGACCGCTGCAACGCGTATGATTCTGTCACGCTTTCTAGATGTGGCACTGCATAGGTCAACAATGGCAAAAATCAGCGTTAGCAACAAGGCGACCACGCCAGGCCGAAAAAATCTCACGGCCGCCGATCGTCAGCAGCAGATGGTCGAACGGGCGATCACCCTCTTCGCCCAGAAAGGCTTTGCGCTGACCACCCGCGAGCTGGCCGAGGGGCTACAGGTCACCCAGCCCCTGCTCTACCGCTACTTTCCCAGTAAGCAATTACTCATCGAACAGGTGTACCAGCAGGTGTTCATGAACCGCTGGGACCCTGAGCTGGAGCAGCAGCTCAAGGACCGCACGCGTCCTTTAAGGGAACGGCTGATTGATTACTTTATCGGTTATACCCGCACCATCCTGAGCAATGAATGGGTGCGGATATTTCTGTACGCCGGCCTGCAGGACCCCGAGTTGAACCAGCGCTATCTCAAACAATTACACGAGACGGTGTTCCTGACGATCATCGAAGAGCTGCGTCATCAGAAGCAACTGACCGCCCCGCTGGATAAACACGCGCTGAGTCTTGAGATCGAAGTGCTGTGGGGCTTCCACAGCAGCTTCTTTTACCTGGGGGTGCGCAAGTGGGTGTATCAGATGCCCGTCCCTGAGAATCTGACCGAACTGATTACCCTGCGGGTCAATGCCTTCCTCGATGGCGCCCTGCATAACGAGGCGTAGTGAAGGCCGTTTACGGGGCGTCGATTTCCGCAAAGAGATACACCAGGCAAAAGCCATCCATGGGTATGACCGGATTGGTCCAGATCATGCGCGAATGCCGGGCCTGTTCGGCGAAGACTTCGACCAGCACGTCAGACGCGCCGTCCAGGGCTTTGGGGTGCTCATGGAAATCCTCCGCCACATTCAGTACGCCTTCCAGCCGATAGACCTGGCGAATACGGCTCAAATCCCCCACTGCATCCTTGAGCTGGGCAATTGCATTCAATGCCGCCAGGCGACAGGCCGCATACCCTTGCTCCAGGTTCAGGTCGCGGCCCAGGCGCCCACGGTACAGCAGCCGGCCATCAATCCAGGGGAATTGCCCGGAGGTCATCAAGGTATTGCCAACAATGCTCCAGGGCACGTAGTTACCCAGGGCTGGGGCGGGAACAGGCAAGGTGATGCCGGCGGCCTGCAGACGCGATTCAGGGGTGGTCATGATCGGTTCCTGTTTTGATTGTGTTCAGGCCAATGGCGCCAGCCAGGAGGCGAGAGTCTGCGGGTTGTTCAGTAGCCAGCCCTCAGCCGCCTGGTCCGCACTTTTACCCTGGCGATTGAGGGCGTAATCCAACTCGGCGACAATCGCATTGCTCAGACGGATGTTATCGAGCACCTGCAATTGCGCCTCGCTGAACCGCCCCAGGCGATCAACCCGCGCCAACAGCACCGCACGGTCGACACTGCCCAGCAGCCCCTTGGGATCCTTGAGATCACGGATACGATGGCGGAAATGCAGGAACTGCGGATGCCAAAGTGGCACCACGCCCCATCTGCCCTCCTCGACCAGCGCCTCGAACGCCGCCACGCATTGTTCCTGGGTGCCGGTGCGAAACTGGTAGCCCGCCGCCGCAAGGCCGTAGTCCTCCATCATCCGCAGCGAAAACCGGGTAATCCCGGCGCCCGGGCCAATCCCCTGGATCAGCGTGTGCATACGGGCGAGAATCTCCGGCTTGCGCAGGTCATCCACGGAGTCCACCTGCGACACCGGCACATAGTCGGGCACACCCCACAACGCATACGGGGTGTAATGCAGGCCCAATTCGCGGGTGGCGACCACCTCTTCCACCCGGGCTTTGTACATCCCATGGCTGGACGGGATCCATGCGGAGGCAATCATGTCGATGCTGCCAGCACGCAACTGCTCGAAATTGGCCTCGTGCAGCGCATACGAAGGCTCCACCCCAAAGCCCATGCGCTGCAATACCGAAGCAACCACCGCGGCTGTCGCACGATGAAAGGACAGATCAGTCACACCGAGTCGTACCATGGTTGGGCTCCTCTCAGGGTTATTGCCACGGGCCAGCAGCGGCGCCAATAACGCTGCGCTGCCCAGGGCTTGAATCACACGTCGACGTTTGAAGTCCATCAGCGACCTTCCGCAGACGGGCCAATGGCAAGGCTCGCCATGGCCTCGCCGACAATCCGGGTTCCCGGCACATAGTCAAAGATCATTTCGATGGTGATGCCGTTGGGGTCTTCAAGAAACAGTTGGTGCTCGCCAATCTGCGGAATCACCCGTTCGCGAAAGGCGATGCCCAGGGATTGCAGGCGGTTCTGCACGGTTTCCAGCCCTTCACAACGCAGCGAGACATGGTCAAGGGCGCCCGACCCGTAGCCGCCTGGCTTCTCGCCCAGATAGGCCTGCAGATCCTCGTCACCGCCCACGATACTGGCGATGTGCAAGAGCGGACGGCCGCCGGCGTACATCCAGCAGCCAGGGAAACGAAAATCCGGGCGCGGCCCAGGTGACAGGCCAACCACTTGTTCAAAAAACTCGGCGGTCTTGCCCCATTGTTCGGTGCGAATGGTGAAATGGTCGAGCGCTAGGACTCCCATGTTCTCTCCTGACAGTGCGGATTAGAGACGGTACAGCTGCATATTTTATCATTCGATAATTTATTTCAAGGGATAATTTATCGACCGATAACTAGTGCGTAGCGTTTACTATCCAAGCTGTTCCATTCACCTAGGGCTCCCCATGAGCAACCACGACCTCAGCTTCACCCCCGACCTCGACCCGGATTCGATTTCCTCCGACGTCATCGGCTTCAACGGCATCCTGGTCTCCACACAAATCCCGGTACGCGCCGATGGCAGCCTGGAATTGGGCGATGTCACTGCGCAAAGCGAATGCACCCTGCAAGCCCTCAAAGTCGCCCTCGAACGCGCCGGCAGCAGCATGGACCGGGTCATGCACTTGACCATCTACCTCACTGACATGGCCGACCGCGCCGCATTCAACGAGGTGTACAAGCGCTTCTTCGCCAAACCCTGGCCGGTACGCGCGGCGGTTGGCGTGGCGTCGTTGGCGGTCGAAGGCATGCGGGTTGAAGTCACGGCGATGGCCGCCAAGGGCTGAGCCCGGCGCGTCATTGGGCATCCAGCGGGTGCCCGCCAGGCGATTCACGGCTACAATGCTCGCCTCAACCGTGACAAGCCTGACTAAAAAAACTATGTCCTTGCCCAAGCATCATCTGGAATTGCTCAGCCCTGCCCGCGATGTCGCCATCGCGCGCGAGGCCATCCTGCACGGCGCCGACGCCGTGTACATCGGCGGCCCAAGCTTCGGTGCGCGCCACAATGCCTGCAACGACGTGAGCGAGATCGCCCAACTGGTGGAATTCGCCCGTCGTTACCACGCCCGGGTGTTCACCACCATCAACACCATCCTGCACGACGACGAACTGGAGCCGGCCCGCAAGCTGATCCACCAGTTGTACGATGCCGGCGTTGATGCGCTGATCGTCCAGGACCTGGGGGTGATGGAGCTGGATATCCCGCCGATCGAGCTGCATGCCAGCACCCAGACCGACATCCGCACCTTGAACCGGGCCAAGTTCCTCGACCAGGCCGGGTTCTCCCAACTGGTGCTGGCCCGCGAGCTGAACCTCCAGGAAATCCGCGCGATTGCCGATGAAACCGATGCCGCCATCGAGTTCTTCATCCATGGCGCGTTGTGCGTAGCGTTCTCCGGGCAATGCAATATTTCCCACGCGCAAAACGGCCGCAGCGCCAACCGTGGCGACTGCTCCCAGGCCTGCCGCCTGCCCTACACCCTCAAGGATGACCAGGGCCGCGTCGTGGCCTTTGAAAAGCACCTGCTGTCGATGAAAGACAACAACCAGAGCGCCAACCTGCGCGCTTTGGTAGACGCCGGCGTGCGCTCGTTCAAGATCGAGGGCCGCTACAAAGACATGGGTTATGTGAAGAACATCACCGCCTATTACCGCCAGCGCCTGGACGAGATCCTCGAAGACCGCCCGGACCTGGCTCGCGCTTCCAGCGGGCGTACCGCGCATTTCTTCCTGCCAGACCCGGAAAAAACCTTCCACCGTGGCAGCACCGACTACTTCGTCAGTGACCGCAAGATTGATATCGGCGCCTTCGACACCCCAACCTTTACCGGCCTGCCGGTAGGCGTCGTGGAAAAAGCCTGCAAGCGCGACTTGCAGGTGATCACCCATGAGCCGCTGTCCAACGGCGATGGCCTCAACGTGCTGATCAAGCGTGAAGTCGTGGGTTTTCGCGCCAATATCGCCGAGCCTAAAGGTGAGTTCGAAGAAGACGGCGAAAAGCGCTACCGCTACCGTGTCGAGCCCAACGAAATGCCGGCGGGCCTGCACCAACTACGACCGAATCACCCGCTCAACCGCAACCTCGACCATAACTGGCAGCAAGCGTTGCTCAAGACCTCCGCCGAGCGGCGGGTTGGCGTGTCGTGGCAGGCCACCCTGCGCGAAGACCAATTGCAACTGACCGCCACCAGTGAAGAAGGCGTGAGTGTCAGCACCACCCTGCCCGGCCCATTCGGCGTGGCCAACAAGCCGGAACAGGCGCTGGACACCTTGCGCGACCTGCTTGGCCAACTGGGCACCACCCAGTATCACGCCACCGCAATCGAGCTGGACGCCCCCCAGGCGTTTTTCATTCCCAATTCGCAACTCAAGGCACTGCGCCGCGACTTAATCGAAGCGCTGACGGTTGCGCGTGTCGAGGCCCACCCCCGTGGTGGTCGCAAGGCCGAAACCACACCGCCGCCGGTGTACCCGGAGTCGCACCTGTCGTTCCTGGCCAACGTCTACAACCAGAAGGCCCGCGACTTCTACCATCGCCATGGCGTGAAGTTGATCGATGCGGCCTACGAGGCCCACGAAGAAACCGGTGAAGTGCCGGTGATGATCACCAAGCACTGCCTGCGTTTCTCCTTCAACCTGTGCCCCAAGCAGGCCAAGGGCGTGACCGGCGTACGCACCAAGGTCGCACCGATGCAGTTGATTCACGGCGACGAAGTACTGACCCTGAAATTCGACTGCAAACCGTGCGAAATGCATGTGGTGGGCAAGATCAAGGGGCATATCCTCGATCTGCCGCTGCCGGGCAGTGGTGTGCAACAGCAAGTCGTGGGGCATATCAGCCCGGCGGACTTGCTCAAGACCATTCCCCGCGCACCACACTGAGTCCCCCTCTGTAGGAGCTGGCTTTGGCTGGCTCCTACAAGGGGCGCTTAGCATGAGAGGGCGAAACATCCGACTTCCAGCGCCACCACCATCCCCGCTGCAACCCCGCCGCCGCCAGCAGAATCGCCGCAACACCCAGCCATTGCGTCCAACCCAGACGATGCCCATAGGCCATCCAATCAACCAGGATCGCCGCAATCGGGTAGATGAACGACAACGCCCCAGTCAATGCCGTCGGCAGTTTTTGGATCGCGCCATACAGCAGCACATACATCAGGCCGGTGTGCACCATACCCAGTGTCAACAGCGCCGCCCAGGCATCAACCGGTGCTGAAAGGCTGTGCCATGAAACCAGTGGCACCAACAGCACCGCACCGGTACTCACTTGAATCAGCGCCAGCAGATGGGGCGGCACAGCCTTCAGGCGCTTGATAATCAGTGCAGCGATGGCATACAAAAGAGCCGCGCCCAGCGCCTGGGCCACGCCCCACAGGTATTGATCACCGCTGCCCTGCTGCTCGCCATGGGCGGTGACGATAGCCAACATGCCCATGAATGACACGCTCAGCCACGCCAGCTTCTGTACGGTGATTTTCTCGCCAAGCAACAGCGCCGCGAGAATCACCAGCATAAATGGCTGAACGTTATAGACCGCCGTGCTGATGGCAATCGACGCTTTTGAATAGGACGCAAACAGCAACAGCCAGTTACCCACGATGGCCACGCCGCTCAACATGGCCCAGCCGAGTGTCGAATAACTCAACCAGGCACTGCGCAGATACCCCAGGTGCCAGCACACCAGCAACAAGGTCAAGGCGCCAATGACGCAACGCCAGAACACCACCTCAATGACCGGCACCCCAGACACCAGCACAAACCAGCCGATCGTGCCGGAGATCAGCATGGCGCCAACCATTTCCCATGAGCCGCGACGTATGGATTTGTCCATGATTAAGCTCCTCGAATGAGGCTAAATTATGGCAATCTGCGTCGATCAGGCTCCAGCGCCTGAGAAAGGCCAATGGCGGTGTTTGCCTATTCTTATTAGGCAAAAATTCAGGTTTACCTAAGGAGCCCAGGATGATTGACGTTATCGACCAGCAACTGCTCGCTGCCTTGATGGACGACTCGCGTTGCTCGCTCAAGACCTTGGCCGGCATAACCGGCCTGTCCTCGCCCAGTGTCGGCGAACGCTTGCGCCGCCTGGAAGAGCGCGGGGTGCTCAAGGGCTATACCGTGGAGGTCGACCCCAAACATTTTGGCTACTTGCTGCAAGCCATCGTGCGCATCCGCCCCCTGCCCGGCCAATTGCAGGAGGTTGAACGGCAGATCCAGGCGATCCCGGAATTCACCGAGTGTGACAAGGTGACCGGCGACGACTGCTTTATCGCGCGGCTGCACGTGCGCACCATGGATCAGTTGGACACCTTGCTTGACCGCCTCAACGGCTATGCCGAAACCAACACCGCCATCGTCAAGAAAACCCCGGTCAAGCGCCGGCTGCCGCCGTTGGCAGGTGGGTGATGCCAGGGTTGATGCACGCTCCTCTCGCTTTGGATCACATAACAAGCTGGCTAGCTGATGCGGCGCTGACGCTAGGCACCAGCACTGCTCTCGTCAGCCACCTCATCCTCCTCAATCAGCGGCACTTGCGCATCATCCATCAACGATCCGGGGTCTTCATTGCCCGGATCATTGATCGGTTCCTCTTCGGCTGGAATGTGCATGGCCTTAGCCGCCCGGGGTATCAATGTCAGCGTCGGTCTCCGGCTTGTGCTCGCGCTCTGGCTTGAAGTCCGGGCTGTACTCATTGTCCCTGGCCACCTTGTCGGTGGCGGGTTGTGGGTCCTTGGGGGCGGCGGCTGCGGTGCCGGGAGCGGGCACTTGGCGAGTCTCGTCATCGATGGCCGGATCGTTCCTGCCGCTGACTTGTGGGTCTGGGCTGTGACGGGTGCTCATGGGAACCTCTTTATCCGATGGTGTAAGGTTAAGGTGCCGCACTGGTGGATGAAGTTCAGTCCGGATGACCTGTACTGATCAATGGTCACGCCCCCGGATTGTCCACCTGGATATAGAACGCAAACGCCGCCAGCAGTATCCAGAACACCATGAACAGCCACGGCGTGCGCACCGAAAACAGCAAGGACTTGCGATAACCCTTGTGCGACGACTCGGTCTCGCAGAACAGCGGTGACTCATCGTAGGCCATGCCCATCACCGGCTCGCTGCGCAACAACTCGCTCTGCTTGAAGTGCCAGTGATCAATGATGTCGTAGGCTGCGCGGATGCCCGGCCAGGCATTGAGCGAGCTGAACACCCCAAGCATCGACAGCAGCAGCGGAACCACCAGGGTAAACAGCTTGCCCCACTCCGGGTTGAGGTTGCCCATGCACGACACAAAGGCAATCACCAAAAACGACTGCGCCGTCAGGTAGGCATCGGTGCGGTTGGCGAGGATGGTGGTTTCGTACTGGATTTCCCGGCGATAGAAGTCCAGTCGGTCCTTGGGCGAGCCGAAAATCTTGGCGTTGTGTTCGGTGTGGTCAGTCAGCGCCGATTCCGGGCTGTGCGGGGAGATGATTCTGGGCACAATCGTTGATCCTCAGAGTGCTTAATCTCCTTAGAAGAACCGCCCATGGCCGAAGTTCAGGTCAATCGCCTGCACCGTTATAGGGCGCAGACTGCGCATATCACGCACTGGACTTGCGCAGGCTGCTCCAGTAACGGGCTGATACACCGTGTAATCCCCATAAACGCGGTTCCGGCACAGCCATTGCTTTACTCCTGTAACCCCCTGCCTGCCCAGGTGAACACAGGAGCAACTGTTACCCCCCGACTCAGAGCCGACTCCAAAAGAAAGTAAGGACCCGGTCCGTTGGCGCCAAAAGCCACGGGCTCATAACAATGCGTTTTCTAAAGCGGCAGTGCCTGCAGCCTTTCACCCGGCACTGACAAGGTAATTGGAATGGCTCGATCTTTCTTTGATGAGATGAATGACGCAAACGGCGTATGCCGTGCGCACTACCAGGATTTTTCCCGCTGGCTGGCCAACACCCCGCCGGAACTGCTGGCCCAGCGCCGCCGTGAGGCCGACCTGCTGTTCCACCGCGCCGGCATCACCTTCACCCTGTACGGTGACGAGCAGGACACCGAGCGCCTGATCCCCTTCGATATCATCCCGCGCAGCATCCCCGCCAGTGAGTGGAGCGTGATCGAACGCGGCTGTATCCAGCGGGTCAATGCGTTGAACATGTTCCTCGCCGATATCTACCACGACCAGCGCATTATCAAGGCCGGGATCATTCCCGCCGACCAGGTGCTGGGCAATGAAGGCTATCAGAAGGCCATGGTCGGCCTGGACCTGCACCGCAATATCTACTCCCATATCTCCGGTGTCGACCTGGTGCGCGATGGCGATGGCACCTACTACGTCCTCGAAGACAACCTGCGCACCCCCAGCGGCGTGAGCTACATGCTCGAAGACCGCAAGATGATGATGCGCCTGTTCCCGGAAGTGTTTGCCAAGCAGCGCATCGCGCCGGTGGATCACTACCCCAACCTGCTGCTCAAGACCCTGAAAAGCGCCAGCCGCCTGGACAACCCCAATGTCGTAGTACTGACCCCGGGGCGCTTTAACAGCGCGTTCTTCGAACATGCGTTCCTGGCCCGGGAAATGGGGGTGGAGCTGGTCGAAGGCGCCGACCTGTTCGTGCACGACCTCAAAGTGTTCATGCGCACCACCGACGGCCCGAAAGCCGTGGATGTGATCTACCGGCGCATCGACGATGCCTTCCTCGACCCCCAGGCGTTCAACCCCGAATCCATGCTCGGCGTGCCAGGCCTGGTGGCCGCCTACTGCGCCGGCAATGTGGTACTGGCCAATGCCATCGGCACCGGGGTGGCCGACGACAAATCCATCTACCCCTATGTGCCGGAGATGATTCGCTTCTATCTGGATGAAGAACCGGTGTTGCAAAACGTGCCGACGTTCCAGTGCCGCAAGCCTGAAGAACTGTCCCATGTACTGGCGCACTTGCCCGAGCTGGTGGTCAAGGAAACCCAGGGTTCCGGCGGCTACGGCATGCTGGTGGGCCCCGCCGCCTCGGCGGCCGAGATCGAGGACTTCCGCCAACGCATCAAGGCCCGGCCCCATGCCTATATCGCCCAGCCAACCTTGAGCCTGTCGACCTGCCCGACCTTTGTCGAAAACGGCATCGCGCCACGGCATATCGACCTGCGTCCGTTTGTGCTGTCGGGCAAGGAAACCCGCCTGGTGCCAGGCGGCCTGACCCGGGTGGCATTGCGTGAAGGCTCATTGATCGTCAACTCGTCGCAAGGCGGCGGAACCAAGGACACCTGGGTGGTGGAGGGCTGAGTATGCTGAGTAGAACCGCCGCAGATCTGTATTGGATGTCGCGCTACCTGGAACGCGCGGAAAACCTGGCGCGCATGCTGGAGGTCAGCTACTCGCTGTCGCTGATGCCCCAGGCCGGGCGCAGTGATGGCCTGGACGAACTGGCGATGTCGCTGCTCAGCAGTGGCACCCTCGACAGCTACCTGGAGCGCCATCAACAACTGGACGCCGAGCGCATGTTGCACTTCTTCGCCCTCGACGAAGAAAACCCGGCCAGTATCTACAACTGCCTGCGCGCCGCCCGGGGCAATGCCCATGCGGTACGTGGGCGGATCACCGCCGACATGTGGGAAAACCTCAACGCCACCTGGCTGGAAATGCGCAGCATCGCCGCCGGCGGCCTGGCGCGCCATGGCATCAGCCACTTCTGTGACTGGGTCAAGCAACGCTCGCACCTGTTCCGGGGGGCCACGTCCGGCACCATCATGCGCAACGATGCCTATCGGTTTATCCGCCTGGGTACCTTTGTCGAGCGCGCCGACAACACCCTGCGCCTGCTGGATGCACGCTACGAGATGTTTGGCGAAGAGTCCGAAGAAGTCAGCGACCTGTCCGCCCGCGGCTACTACCAGTGGAGCGCTCTGCTGCGTGCCTTGTCGTCGTTCGAGGCCTACACCGAGCTGTACCCCAATGCGCTGAATGCGCGTTCGGTGTCGGAACTGCTGCTGTTGCGCAGCGACGTACCGCGCTCGTTGCATGCATGTATCGAGGAGTTGAGCCATATCCTCGCCGACCTGCCGGGCAGTTACGGCCGTACGGCCCAGCGCTTGGCAGCCGAGTTTGAGGCGCGGCTGCGTTACACCGGTATTGATGAGATTCTCGAAGAAGGCTTGCACAGCCGGCTGACCGAATTTATCGACACCGTGCGCGAACTGGCGCGGGCGATTCACAGTTCCTACCTGGAGGTGGTTTGACCCCCCATATCCCGCTGTAGAGGTGGGCCCGTTATAGCCATAGGTATCTATTTTTTTAGTGTTTCTTGGGTTTGTGTACATATCCGTTGCTGCGGTTACGGCGGCTATTGGTTCCGCCCTTACGGCGGCTCACTTTTGTAGAGCGCCAAAGTAAGCAAAACGCTCTTGCCCCACCACTCGGTGCCTCGCCTAGGCTCGACATGCCCGCAGTCAGGCATTGCTTCGTGGGCCCGCCGCGATCGGCCATCCATGGCCGTGTCGCGGCTACCCCGGCATCCATGCCGGGGTGCCCACTGCGCAATACCTGCCTGCGGCCATCGTGGTTTAACGGGGCGCCTGAGATCAAGATCAAAAGCCAGATCAAAAGCAGAGCAACAGCAAAGCCGGGGTGCGAAGCTGCATTCCCCTGTGGGAGCTGGCTTGCCTGCGATGGCGGTGTATCAGTCGATAAATGTATTGGCCGGTACACCGCCATCGCAGCGATGCGGCGACCCGACAAGCCCGCTCCCACAGGTGTGGTGTTTGCTCCAGACATATAACTGTCAGTTTGGATCATTGATCCCACCTCGCGGCTGCTCTTATGGTTGTTCGACACTCATAAGAACAGGTACAGACCATGTCCGACGCTCTGCAATTAGCCACCCCGGCCGCCCATACCCTGAAACGCTGGCACACCATGCTGGCCACTGCCGATCTCAAAGCCCTGCCCGAACTGCTGGCGCCGGAGGCGGTGTTTCGCTCGCCCATGGCGCATACGCCCTACCCCGGCGCACCCGTGGTGTCGATGATCCTCAACACCGTGTTTACCGTGTTTGAAGACTTCCAGTACCACCGCGAACTGGCCAGCGCCGACGGGCACAGTGTGGTGCTGGAGTTCAGCGCGCGGGTGGGCGATAAGCAGCTCAAGGGTATCGACCTGATCCGCTTCAACGAACAGGGGCAGATCATCGAGTTTGAGGTGATGGTCCGCCCCCTGAGCGGGCTACAGGCTCTCGGTGAAGAAATGGGCCGGCGCCTGGCGCCGTTCCTGGCCAAGGCCAAGGGTTGATACTCAACGCCCGAGGAATTCCAGCAACCGGGCGTTGACCTGCGCCCCTTGCTCCACCTGGATCCAGTGCCCGCAGTTGGCCAGTACCTGCTGTTCCAACTGCGGTACCACCTCGGGCATGCGCTTGAGCGTATGTGCCTCGAATACCCCCACCGGATCGCGGTCGCCGATCAGGAACAGCGTCGGTTGTAACACCTGCCGCCCGGCCAGGAACTCGGTGCGCTGCCAGTTGCGCTCGAAGTTGCGGTACCAGTTCAACGGCCCGCGAAAACCCTGGGCGAAGGTTTGCACATAGATCTCCAGGTCGTGCTGGCTGCACCAGGCCGGCAAGGCGCCCGGCAGCGCGACACCCTCGAGCAAGGTCGCCGTGGCCGGCTTTTGCTGCAGGAATACATCCTGGTCCTGCATAAACAGGCGCAAGGTGCGTTCGATGTCCGCTTCCAGCTCCTGTTCGGCCACGCCGGGCTCCTGGAAGTACAGGATGTAGTTGAACCGCTCGGCGTACAGCTCGCGCATGATCTCGATCACCGGCCTGCGGGAGCGACCGGCAAAGGGCACCGACATTGTGACCAGGGCGCAGATGCGCTGCGGTTCCAGCAAGGCCAGGTGCCAGGCCACCACGGCGCCCCAGTCATGGCCGACCATCGCCACCCGACGATGCCCGAACAGGTCCATGGCGCCCTGGATATCTGCGCACAGGGTCAGCAGGTCGTAGTCAGCAATGTCTGCAGGGGCACTGCTTGGCCCGTAGCCGCGCATCTGCGGGGCGAACACCCGATAGCCGGCTGCCGCCAGCGCCGGTATCTGCAGTCGCCAGGAGTGCCAACACTCGGGAAAGCCATGGAGCAACCACACCGGCGGGCCGGTCTCGGGGCCGGCGATATGCAGGCTCAATTGAATACCGTTGACCTGGATCGTCTGTTGCTCGATAGCACTCATCACGCGGCTCCATCAGAGGGACTGCTGCAGACTGCCCCAGCAGCACGGCCTGCGCCAGCATCATTGATCGGGCAAATACCTCAGGTCACCGACCACCAGCGCGGCAGCAGTGGCCGCACCTTGGGCTCGGCAAAACGGTCATCAATCAGCATCACTACCCCCTGGTCCTGCCGGGTGCGAATAACCCGGCCGGCCGCCTGCACCACCTTCTGGATCCCGGGATACAGGTAGGTGTAGTCATACCCCGAACCGAAGATCGCGCCCATGCGCAGCTTCATCTGCTCGTTGACCGGATTAAGCTGCGCCAGGCCCAGGGTGGCGATAAAGGCCCCGATCAGACGCGCCCCCGGCAGGTCGATACCCTCGCCGAACGCCCCGCCCAGCACGGCAAACCCCACGCCCTGGCTATGCTGGGTGAACTGCTCAAGGAAGGCCTGGCGCTCGGCCTCGGCCATGCCCCGTGATTGATGCCAGGTCGGGATCGCCGGATGCCGCTCGGCCAGTAATTGCGCCACTTGCTGCTGGTAATCGAAACTGCTGAAAAACGCCAGGTAGTTGCCCGGGGTACGCGCAAATTGCTCGGCGATCAACGCCACGATGGGCTCCAGAGACGCCTGGCGATGCACAAACCGCGTGGAGATGCGATCGATGATGCGCACCTGCAACTGCGCGGCCTCGAACGGTGATTCGACGTCAATCCACGCGGTATCCGCCGGTAGCCCCAGCAGGTCGGCGTAGTAATGCCGGGGGCTGAGGGTCGCGGAAAACAGCACGCTGCTGCGGGCTGCGGTCAAACGTGGGCGGATAAATTCGGCCGGCACCACGTTGCGCAGGCTCAAGCGCGAGAAGCGGCGCTTGGCCAGCGGGTCGCGCTGGCTGATATCAAAAATAAACTGCTCGTTGAACAGCTCCGCCACCTTGGCGAACTGCAAGGCCTCGAAGTAAAAGCTTTGCAGTTCGCCCGTGAGCGCCTGCGGGTGGTCGTTGAAATACTCGCCCATGGCGCTGGTGCAAAGGGCCAGGGCCTGCAACAGCTTGTCCGGTTTGCTGGCATAGGCCTGGTACACCGTGACCTGTTCCTTGTGCAGCGCATTCCATTCACGGTTGAGCCGCTGCAATGGCTTGTGCAAAGGCTCGGGGGCGCTATCGCGCACGCTCTTCAGGGCAAATTGATCAAGGTCGGCGCTGTACATCGCCCGGCCCCGCTCCACCAGGTTATGGGCCTCGTCCACCAGCACCGCGACCCGCCATTGGTTGAGTTGGGCGAGGCCAAACAGCATCGCGCCAAAATCGAAGTAATAGTTGTAGTCGGCGACCACCATGTCGCACCAGCGCGCCATCTCCTGGCTCATGTAATACGGGCACACCTCATGGGCCAGTGCCACCTCGCGCAGCGTGGGTTGATCCAGCAGGCGCACCTTGGCTGCGGCCTCGCGCGCGGCGGGCAGGCGATCATAAAAGCCTTTGGCCAGTGGGCAGGAATCACCGTGACAGGCTTTGTCCAGGTGTTCGCAGGCCTTGTCCCGCGCCACCAGCTCCAGCACCCGCAATGGCAGGTCGGCGCTGGCGTGCAGCACTCGCACCGCGTCCAGCGCCAGTTTGCGGCCGGGGGTCTTGGCCGTGAGAAAGAACAGCTTGTCCAACTGTTGTGGCGCCAGGGCCTTGAGCATCGGAAACACCGTGCCAATAGTTTTGCCGATCCCCGTGGGTGCCTGCGCCATCAGGCAGCGCCCGGTACTGACGGCCTTGTACACCGACTCGGCGAGGGTGCGCTGGCCCAGGCGAAAGTCCGCGTGGGGAAAAGCCAGGGCCCTGGCTGCGGTATCACGGGCCAGGCGCTGCTGCGCCTGCTGCTCGGCCCAGCCGAGAAACAACGCGCACTGCTGATTGAAGAACTTCTCCAGCTCATCCGCAGGGCACAGCTGGTTGATCACGGTTTCGCGCTCGCTGACAATATCGAAATACACCAGCGCCAGCCCGATCTCAGGCAACCCCAGCTTGCGGCACATCAGCCAGCCATAGACCTTGGCCTGGGCCCAGTGCAGTTGCCGGTGGTTGGCCGGCTGGGCATCCAGGTCGCCACGGTAGGTCTTGACCTCTTCCAGCACGTTGCGATCCGGATCATAACCATCGGCGCGGCCGCGCACGCTCAGCTGTTGGTAGCCCCCTTCCAGGGCCACCTCACTCTGGTAATGCGCGCTTCGGCGGGACGCCACCGTGCGGTGGCCGAGCATGCCTTCCTGGGCACTGGGCGAAGGGGTAAACCGCAGGTCGAGGTCACCGACCTTGGCCGTGAACTCGCACAATGCCCGCACGGCGACCGTATAACTCAAGCGCCCTGCTCCGCCCAGCGGACATAACAGACGGTGACCGGCATCTGGTGCTCGCCACAGAACTCCAGCCAGCGCAATTGGTTGTCCTGCAGGCGGTCGCCCGGGCCTTTGACTTCGATCATGCGATAGGTTTTTTGCGCCGGCCAGAACTGGATCAGGTCCGGCATCCCGGCGCGGTTGGCGCGGATATCCAGCAACAGGCGGTCGAACCAGTGCCGCAGGTGCTCGGCTGGCAGGCAATCGAGGGCCTGCTCGAGCAACTCTTCGCTCAATACATTCCAGAACACAAAGGGTGACTGGATCCCCCATTTTTCGGCGTAGCGCTGGCGGATCGTGGTTTTGTAGCGCTGGTCGTGCAGTTGATCCAGGCAGGCGGCAAACAGTTCGGCGCGGCGCTGCTGGAAGTCCTCACTGTGCAAGTCCACCGGCCCGCGCTGGAACGGGTGAAAAAACGAGCCGGGCAACGGCGCGAAGATCGCTGGCCAGCACAACAGGCCGAACAGCGAGTTGATCAGGGTGTTTTCGACGTAGTGCACCGGCCCCGCGTCATCTCCCAGATGCGCCTGCACGCAGAACTCCACGGCGGCCAGCGGTTGCGGGAATGGCAGTTCCAGGTCCAGGCGCTGGATCACCGGGGGTTTGGCCTTGGGCAGCGCCGGTTCGCCCAGCTTGCGCCGCAACCGCGGCAGCACCCGCAACAGGTGCTGCTGCTCGGCCGCACTGTGGGGCGCTGCCTGGGCCTCCAGGGCCAGGTCCATGGCCTGGGCGAACGCCTCTTGACGCTCCAGCACCCGGATCAGCCGTGCACGCGCGCCGGGGTAGGCACAATCGCGGTAGATCGCCTCGGCCAGGGCCAGTTCGGCGAGCCGTTCGCAATGCTGGCCGACCTGGAACAGCAGCTTGGCCCGGCGCTTTTCCAGCCAGGGGTTATCAGTGGTCAGCGTGGCGATCTGCGCCAGCACCTCCGCCAACGGTTCACCGGCCTCGAAGGCCTGCTGGCATTGGTGCAGGAACAGCAGGCCAGACACATCGTCGCGATGGCGCAGGCCACGGGATTCGGCACAGAACTCAACCTTTTCGTAGGTGTAGATCCCCAGGTCCGCCAGTACAAACTCCGACCAGTCCTGGTACAGGTTGCCGAAAAACATCAGCCGCAGGCGGTCACACAGGTCCATCACCGTAAGGCTGTACAGCCGGTCGTCCAACTGCGGGCACCACTGCGCAAACGTCCGCGGCTCGGTAAATTGGCTGGATAAACCGGGCAGCCAATCGGACTTCTTGCCCCTGGGCTGCTCGATCCACGGCTTGAACGCTTGCAGCACCTCGCCTTTTTGCAGTTGCCCCCACACCTCATCAAGCGCCAGCAGGCCCTGCTCATTCACCCAACCGTGAGCCAACAGTGGCTGCACGGCCACGTCGACCGGGCCGATCTCGAGGTAATTGAGCTTGCTCGCCCGAAAATGCAGGCCCTTGCGCATCACCATGCGCACCAGCAACGCCTGGGCCGGTTGCGGCAGCTGGGCGAACTGCGTAACGAAGCGCTGCTCTTCATCGTCCAGCACATCCGCATAGCGCTGCTCCAGCCAGTCGAGCACTTGCTGGAAATTATGCAGGTAGTAAAACGGGTCTTCGAGGGGATTGGACATGACGGGCACTTGGGCAAACACTGGTTATGCATACAGATTGCCGCTGCCAGGCCTGCGTTGCAATCGCTAATAGATCAGTGGCGCACGCAACTTTTTGCATAAAAGTGATCAGATGGGGGTGGATCCGCGTAACATTTGTTGCCCGCAGCCGTTGAGCACGGGGTTTTCGAAGGATGAGAGTAAGGGTTATGAACATGAAGAACTGGGGCCTGCCGCTGGCTGCACTGACGTTTCTGGCATTGGCCGGTTGCTCGACGCCGACCGTCGTGACCTTGCAAAACGGTACGCAGTACCTGACCACAGACACGCCGAATGCCAAGACTCCCGATGGTTTCTACGAATTTACCGATATCGCCGGCAAGCGCGTACGGGTCAAGGCGGCGGATGTCGCGACCGTGCGCAAGGAAGACTGACCGAATCACCGTAGGAGCCGGCGAACCGGCGCCTACGGTTTGTTTCAGGTAATCACAAACGCCTCCGCCGACAGGCTGCCCAGCCCTACCCCCACCAGCGTCACCGAGTTATCGCCGAAGGTCAGCAGCGTATCGCTGCCCACTGCCTTGGCATGGTCGAGGTAGTTGTACTGCCCGCCCACCCCCGCCACGCCCATAAATACCAATTTGTCCGTCGACTGGTAGCCCAGGATCCGGTCCTGGCCGAAGTCGCCGTCGAACAGGAAGGTATTGCGCCCGCCACCCGCTTCCAGCAGGTCATTGCCGGCCCCGCCCACCAGAACATCGTTGCCTTTACCGCCGATCAGGTGGTCATTGCCGTCCAGGCCAAACAACCACTGCCCGCTATCGCCGGCCTTGAGAACATTGGCGCCGGCATCGCCCTTGAGCGACGCCGCATAGGCGGTCAGGTCCTTGCCCGCCAGCAACCCCTTGTCGGTCACGCTGTGGGTCACCTCTTTGCTGAACAGCAACAGATAGCTTTCCTTGCTCACTATCGCGCCCATATCGCGGGTCATGCTGATACCGCCTTGGCCGTCGCGGATGTACAGGGTGCCTGCGCCATCGTTGGCCACTTCGACGTTTTTCAGCGACTGCTGCAAGTCCAGGGTGTTGAACCCCTTGCCGCCCAGCAGGATGTTGTAGCCGCCGCCATCACGGAAGGTATCGTTGCCGGCGCGACCTTCCAGGTAGTCGTTGCCCCGGCCACCCTGGATCAGGTCATTGCCGTCGCTGGCGATAATGAACGTACTGCCCTGGTGGGCTTCGGCGTTGCGGTTGAGGTCCTGCACCCAGGTGTTGGCGCGCGCCGGATCCGACAGATTGGCGACGATGATCGTCGAATCACGGCTGGTCAGGTCATAGAACTTGGATTCGAGGATGCGGCTCATGCCATCGCCATAACCCGTGGGTAAATGGGAAATCCACGTCGGCAGGTTGAGAATGGAAAACGGCAGGATATTCCAGAGCGTCGAGGCGTAGTGGTCGTTGAAGCTGACGATGTTATCGGCGCTGGAGGCATGCGGTTGGTCATGCACCCCGAGGGACGACAGGTTGAACGACGAACCGTCGAGGGCGCGATAGACCGGGTCGTTTTCATAACCGATGTTCAACACCTTGTCGCCGCTGCTCTGGGTCGGCGAGGCATAGGCCACGTAGTTGGCGTCCTTATAGAAACCCGCCCAGGTGGTGTTGCTCAAGTCGGCCATGCTGTTGACCGCCAGGCCACCGAGGCTATGGCCGCTGACCAGTACATCCTGGCCACTGAGCCCCTGCGCGCCGGCATACGCGGCGACTTTGCCGAGCAAGTCGCCAAACGCCTGGCCCGCGTAGTTTTTCGCATAGTCCGCAGGGCCGAAGGCTGCCAGCAAGTCGCTGATCACATCGCCGATTGAATCGACAATCAGGTTCTCCCTGGGCCCCGAGGTGCCACGGAAGGCGATGCCGATTTCCAGCAGTTTGCCGGCGTCATCGTATTTGCCCAGGACTTCCACCTGGGCACTGGTATAGCCGGTTTTCTCACCAAAGAAGGTGCCCCGGGCATCGACCTTGCCGCCGTAGTCGAGGGTGCTGGCGCTGATGGGGGTCCAACCGGCCTTTTGCACCGCGTCGAGGGCGGCCTTTTCCGAGTCGGGGTTCCATGGGATACCGGGGATCACGCCCTGGGAGTCGGTGCTGCCCAGCAACGCCTGCACCAGGGTCACCGGCAAGCCAAGCCCCAGGCCATGCTGCTGGTAGCCCACGGCAAAGCCGTTATCCAGGTTGTGGTAGGAGTACAACGTGATCGCCATGGCATCGGCGAACAGTGCTTTGGAGTCCTCGGTAGTAAGGTTTTTGTAGTCGTAGACACCCATGGTATTGCCTCTCTTTTGTTGGAATTGTCGAGAAAGCCAAAACGGTTGGAATGCTGTAACTGTGGGAGCAAACCTGCTCCCACAGTTTGGAGCTGCGGTGTTTAGAAGGCCCAGTCCAGGCTCAAGCCCACACCGTGGATTTTCTCCTTGCTGGCCAGCAGGCCGTTGTAGTCAAAGTTCAGCCGCGCATCCTTGGTCAGCGCCAGGCTGGCCCGCGCACCGACCAATGCCGCATCGCGCACCATCGGCGAGCTTTCCACGGCAAACGCAGTGCTACCCGAAGCAAACGCCAGGTGACGCTCGGAATCGGTGGCGCTGAGGTTGTGCTGCCAGCCCAGGGTGCCGGAAACGTCGAGGGCCTGATGGTCGGTGACGTTGAAGGTCTTCAAGGCCCGTACGCCCAGGGTGCTGAGCACCAGGTCGCGGGTGTCATCGCCGCCCTTGAGCGCCGCTGCATCGCCTTTCTCGCTGAAGCCATCGCTGTCCAGATGCACATAGGCCAGGTTGGCGAATGGCTCCAGCGCCAGCGGTTGCAGGTTCAGGCGGTAAGCCGCTTCGGTAAAGACCTGGGTGCTGCGGGCATCGACCTTGGCTTTCTGCTTGCCGGCGACTTCGCCGTATTGCAGCTCACGCGTCACATCAGCACGGTGCCAGCTGTAGGTTGCCCCGCCGCTCAGGCGCCAGGCGCCGATGTCGTGACCGGCATAGGCGCCAAAGTGGTAACTGTCCACCGATGCCCGCGAATGGGTGCCATCGCCCATGTTCAGCGAGGTATCGCTGTAGCCGGCGACCAGGCCCAGGCGCGTGTCGTCATCCAGCGCACCGTCCACACCCGCCAGCAGGCCGCCGATGGAGGTGGTGTAGCCCGCCGTATCGCTGGCGCTGTCGGTTTTACCCCAGGCGCCGAGGGCCTTGATCCAGACGTTGCCACGCGAGTCGAGGGTTTGCGCTGAAGTGCCCATTTCCCCCTGCTGCAGGCGCTCGCCTACGGCTTCACGCAGGTAGCGGTTGTCGTTGACCAGCGCGGTTTCCAGGGCGGGGTAGATTTCCCCCGACAACTGTTGGAACGCCCCTTGCGCCGAGGCCGCACTCGGCGCCAGCAGCAGGCTTTCATACACCCCGTTACCTGCACCCAGTTGCTCGGCAGCCGCCGCCACCGCACGTTGGTTATCGGTCGCTGCGACGCTGGCAAAGCTATTGGCCGTGCGCGCGACATCCAGTTGCACGCCGTTGGCGCCATAGTTCAGGTTGCCGCCGACAAACAGGTAATTGGGCAGTACCGAGGCAAAACTACCGGTAATCCCCCCGGCCGCCTGCAGAATGTTGTACTGGCGACCAATCAGGCTTTGCGCTTCGGGCTGGCTAAGCAAGGTCGGGCTGTTCTCCAGGGCCAGGGTCACAGTGCCGCCGTTGAGGGTCGCCTTGCCACCGGCGACGATGCGGTCGCTGCTGGTCGTGGACAGCTCTACCGCATAGGTGGAGCCCGCATCGAAATTGACATCCCCAGCCACATTCAAGGTGCCGATGGAGTTGCCCGGCGCGACCGTACCGCCGCTTTTCGCGTTTAGCGCGCCGATGCTACCGGCCCCGCCCAAGACCCCACTGTTGCTGACAGTGACCTGCGATGTAAGCGAGCCATTGACCGCCAGCAGGCCTTGATTGACCAGGGTCGGCCCGCTGTAGGTGTTGCTGCCGGTCAGCACCAGTGTGCCGATGCCCTGCTTGGTCAGGCCGCCGTGACCGGAAATGTTGTTGCTCCACACGTCCCGCCCGCAGTGCACATCGGTGCACAGGCGCTCGGTGGGCTTGCCGGCATCGACCACCGCCCCAACCCCGGGCAAGTCCGCGACAAACTGGCCGCTGCCATAGCCACCGTCGATGCGAAACTCGGTCGGAATATCCTCGGCGGTGATAAACATCCCCGGGCCGTTGACCGCCTTGCCCAGGTTGATCATGCCCCAGCCGTACAGGGAGTCGATGCCCGGTGCGCCAAGGTCGGTGGCGGTGGTCTTGAGCAGCGTGGAAATCTGCTCGCCGCTCATATACGGGAAACGCTCCATCAACACCGCGGCCGCGCCCGCCACATGGGGCGCGGCCATGGAGGTACCGCTTTTATTGTTCCAGCCCAGGTTCATGTTATCGACGGTGGTGCCGACCATCACCGAGCTGTAGATCGCCGTGCCCGGTGCCGATACGCAGATGCTCGCGGCATACCCGCAGCGCGAGGAGAAGGTGCTGATCACATAGGGGTTGGGGCTGTTGACGTCCGGGTTGCGCTGCAACGCCGCCACCGACAGCCAATTGGGCGCGATCTCGGGGACAAAATACGCCAGGCCGGAAATCGCATCGGGGTTGTTCAGGTTGTAGTCGTTGCCGGCGGCAAAGATTGTCAGCACGCCGCTACGCGCCGCATTGATCGCGCCCGAATAAGCCCCCCCTGCAGCGGTGCCCAGCAAGGGTTTGATCTGGTCGAACTGCGCCTGCGCCTCGCTGAGGCCGAAATGGGGGAACGCCGGGTCCTTGCCGCCCTGGGCAAACTGATCGCCAATGCCGATGCCCCAACTGTTGTTGATGATGCGCGCACCATTGGCCACCAGGCTGTCCCAGCCGGCCTGGTACACCGCGCCGTCGTTGCCCAGGATGATCCCGTCTTCGGGGCCGGGGTCGCCGTTCTCGGCGCTGAGGATCTGTGCGTTGTAGGCCACGCCGTGCATCGGCCCACCGTTACGGTCGCCGGCGGCAATGCCACCGACATGGGTGCCGTGGTCGCCCAGCTTGCCATTGGAGCCCTGGGACGGTGTGCCGTCATAGCGGAACGGGTCACCGGCCTTTACCGGGATGTACGGGTCGGTGTACTGGCGGATCCCTTCAGTGACCAGGGTCTGCACCTTGCCCGGGCTGGAGAACTCAGGGTGCAAGGCGTACACCGGCTGGTCGAAAATCCCCAGCTTCACGCCCTTGCCGCTGTAACCGGCGGCATACGCCACATCGGCATTCACCGCCCCCAGGCCCCAGTCGGCCTTGAACTCATTGCTGCGCCAACTGGCGACATCCCCCAGCTTGCCGGTTTCGACGTAGGGTGCGGCCTGGGCGGTACCCAGGCTGGCCAGGCAACACAGCAACGCGCCGTATGGCACGCGACTCAGGGCCTTGAGCGGGTAGCCCGGGCCTGTTGGGATGGCGGAGTGAAACCCTCGTTGTTTTACGTTCACGGTGACCTTCCTTAGTTTCATTGCGTTTGTTGTTCTTTTTGTTGGCGCCGCTTCAGAACTGCCAGTCGAGGCTCAGGCCCACGCCCTGGTTGTTCTCCTTCGCACCCAATTGGCCGCTGTAATCGAGGTTGACCCGCGTGGTCTCGCTCAATGCCAGGCTGGCCTTCAAGCCCACCAGCGCGGCGTTGCGCTGCAACGGCGTGCTTTGCACGGCAAACGATGGGCCACCGGCAACAAAGGCCAGGTGCTCCTCGGATTCAACCGGTGTCAGGCTGTGCTGCCAGCCGAGCGAGCCGGAGAGTTCCAGTTGCTGGCGGTCATTCAGCGGCACTGTTTTAAGGGCGCGCAGGCCCAGGGTGCTCAGGGTCGCGTCGCGGCGATCACTGCCGCGCTGCAGGGCGGCGGCATCGCCTTTTTCATGGAAGCTTTCGCTGTCCAGGTGCACATAGGCCAGGTTGGCAAACGGTTCCAGAGCCAGCGCTTGCAGGTTCAAGCGGTAGGCCGCCTCGGTGAACACCTGCAGGCTGCGTGCATCCAGCTTGGCCTTTTGCTTGGCGCTGACGTCGCCGTATTGCAGGTCGCGCTGCACATCGCCGCGATGCCAGCTGTAGGCGCCGCCCACACTCACGCGCCAGTTGCCCAGCTCACGCCCGGCATAGGTGCCCAAGTGATAGCTGTCGACATCGGCCGACGAGTGCGTGCCATCGCCCATGTTCAGCGAGCTGTCGCTGTAGCCCGCCATCACGCCGACGCGGGTCTGTTCGTCCCACTGGCCATCGACCCCCAGCAACATTCCGCCGATAGAGCGGGTGTACCCCGCGTATTCGCTGCTGCTGTCGGCCTTGCCCCAGGCACCGAGGGCCTTGATCCAGAGGTTGCTTTCGCCGGTCGCCGGCACATGGCGCAGGCGCTCACCGACGGCCTCGCGCACATGGCGGCTGTCGTTGATCAGCATCGCGCCCACCGCCGGGTAGATTTCGCCAGACAACTGCTGGAAGGCCTGGCGCGCGACCACTGCGGAGTCGGCACTCAGCACGCTTTCATACACCGGGTTGCCGGCCCCCAACTGCTCGGCAGCGGAAGCCACGGCAAGCTGGTTGCGGGTCGCCGCGACGCTGGCAAAGCTTGCGTCATTGCGCGCGATAGCCAGTTGCACGCCGTTAGTGCCGTAATCGAGGTTGCCGCCCAGAAACAGATAGTTGGGCAATACCGCAGCAAAACTGCCGGTCACTCCGCCCGCCGCCTGCAAGATGTTGTACTGGCGGCCGATCAGGCTTTGCGCCTGGGGCTGGCTGAGCAGGGTCGGGCTGTTTTCCAGGGCCAGGGTCACGGTGCCGCCGTTGAGGGTGGCCTTGCCGCCCGCGACGATACGATCGCTGCTGGCGTCCGACAGCTCCACCGCATAGGTGGAACCGGCGTCGAAGCGCACATCCCCGGTCACGTTCAAGGTGCCGATGGAATTGCCCGGCGCAATCACACTGCCGCTGTTGGCCTGCAATGCGCCGATGCGCCCGGAACCGCCCAGGGTCCCGCCAGGGTTGACCGTGACCGCCGAGGTCAACGAACCATCGACCTTCAAAACACCGCCATTGACCGTGGTCGGGCCGCGATAGGTGCTGTCGCCACTGAGCAGCAGGCTACCGGCGCCGGACTTGATCAGGCTGCCTTGGTAAATGCGCTGGGCCGCCGCCGCATCCCGGGCCATGCCCACCGCGTAGTCGGTCTGCTCCTGCTGGCTGGCGCCGGCGCCAGGACCATTTTCCCAGCCCTTGTCCTGCACGGTCTGTTGCCATGCCAGGTGTTCGGCGCTGTCTTCCGCCTGGCGCTGCAGCAGCGCCTTGTCGGAAATGCCATTGCTCCACACATCGCCCTGCCCGGCCGCCAGATTGACGTCCATGGCGCCCAGTAACTGCCCCGGTCCATGCATCGCCCGGCCAAGGTCCGGCACGCCCCAGCCGACCTTGGCGTTCGGCGCGTCGGTCACCGAACCGTCCAGTTGCGTGGCCGTCGTCAGCAACACCTGCAAGGCCTGTTCGTTGTTCAAGTACGGGTAGCGCTCCATCACCAGCGCCAAGGCGCCTGTGGCATGGGGCGCCGACATCGAGGTGCCGGACTTGACCGCATAACCGCCGCCCGGGATGGTGCTGTCGATCTTCGCGCCGGGGGTGGAGATGCACCAGTACTTGGCGATGCCGCACTGGTTGTACTTCTGGTTATTGGCCTGGTCCAGGCCCGACACCGCCAGCCAGTGGCCTTCCAGCGCCGGCTCAAAGTACGGTAAGGCCGAGCGCACGCTGGCATTGGCATAACCGCTGTTGCCAGCGCTGAACACATTGATCACCCCGGCGCGCGCCACATCGGCGGCGGCGTCCAGCCAGGTGCCCTGGTTGAAGTGTTGCGCGTAGGCGGCGTGTAGATCACCCAGGGTCTGGTAGCTGACATCCTTGGGCTGGCTGCCCCAGCTGTTATTGATCACGCGTACCCCGGAATCGACCATGGCGCTGTACACCGCCTTGAAGTACTTGGGGTCGGGCGTCGGGCCAAACAGGAAGCTGTCGTTGGCGTTGGTATTGCCCACATAGATCTGCGCGTTGTAGGCCACGCCATGCATACCGTTGCCGTCCCGCGCAGCCGCCATGGTGCCGGTGACGTGGGTGCCATGGGAGTCGTTGTTGGGATTCAGCGCGCCGGTGGTGGAAAACGGGCTGCCATCCACATAAGTGCCGCTGGCGGTCACCGGGTGAAAACGCTGCGGGGAGGCTTCCGGGTGGCTGGCATCAAAACCCGAGTCCAGCGCGCCGATCTTCACCCCGGCACCGCTGATCCCCGCGGCATAGGCTTGATCAGCCTGCATGCGGCCCAGGCCCCAGTCCCTTTGATATTCCGCCGAGCGCCAACTGGCAGGGTCGCCCAGCTTGCCGGCCTCTACATAGGGCGCGGCCTGGGCAGTGCCCAGGCTGGCCAGCCCACACAGCATGACGCAGTGATAGCCTCGTTGTTTCGCGTTCACGGTGACCGTCCTCACTTTTATTGTGTTTTTTATTCAGCGCGGGCCTGGGCCAAAGGCTTCGTCGACCTTGGCCAGATCCGTGTCGCGCAGGTTGCCCGCGTAGTAATGCAATTTGGTCCAGGCCATCAGGTAGTCGTAACGGGCCTGGGCCAGGTCGCGACGGGTGCTGTACAGCTGCTGCTCGGCGTTGAGGGCGTCGAGGTTGACGCGCTCGCCGCCAAGGATGCTTTGCTTGGTCGACACCACCAGCGCTTCAGCCGAGGCCAGGGCCTTTTGATAGGCGCGCAGCTTGCTGACCCCCGACAGGCAGGCACTGAACTGGCGCCGCAGCTCGATCAGGGTCTCGCGGGTCTTGCCCTCCAGCTCGTACTCGGCCTGCTCCATGGAGCGACTGGCCTGGCGGGTGGACGCCGAGACGCCCCCCCCGGCATACAACGGCACGCTGACTTCAATGCCGATGGTGTTGGTGTCGTAGCGCTGGTTGTAGGTGTTGCCGCTGTCGGACTCCTGCTGGCGCGAACTGGCGTACGCGGTGATGCGTGGCAGGTGCCCGGCGCGGTTGCGTTCCACCTCATAGCGCGCCACTTCCACGGCCTGGCGCTGGGAGGCCAGGGTCGGGTTGTTGGTCAATGCCAGTTCGTGCCAGCTGTCGTAGTTGGCCGGGGCCAGGGTCAAGGCGGCGAAGTCCTGGTTCAGTGGCGCCAGGTCGGCAATGTCGACGCTCTGTACGCCAAGCAAAGCCCCCAGTTCGCGCAGTGACGCGTCCTGCTCGTCGAGCGCCTGGATCTCTTCGGCCGTCGCCAGTTCATAACGGGACTCGGCCTCCAGAATGTCGGTACGCGTACCCTCGCCTTGCTGGAACAGGTGCTGGTTCTGCTGGAACTGTTGCTCGTAGGCCTTCTTCTTGGCCCGAGCGATGGCGATCTGGTCCTGGGCGAACAGGGCCTGGGTGTAATAGGTCAGCACCCGCACCAACAGCGCCTGGCTCTTGTCGCGAAAGCTCTCATCGGCAAACAGCGCCTGGGCCACGCCCTTGCGGTAGTTGGCATAGGCTTCGTAGTCGAACAGCGGCTGTTGCAGGGTGAAGGTCGAACCGAAACTGTTGTAGTTACGGTCGTCGTGGTAGTGGCCGCCACGGCCATCGGGCAGGTTGGCCTGGGAGTTGTTGCGGCCCTTGTTGTAGTTGTACGACAGCCGGGGCAACAGGCCGGCGCGGCCGATGGTGCGGTTTTCCAGGCCGGCGTCACGCTCCTTGATTGCGCCGAGGAAGGCTGGATCGTTACGCAGGGCCTGTTCATACACATCGAACGGGCCCATGGCAGCCTGGGCGCCGGTGCAGGCGAGAAACAAGGCGATGAACACAGGCTTCATGCTCATTCCTCGGTCAACGCAGAGCCGGCACGGTCGAGCAGCGGCTTGAACAGGTAGTTGAGCAGCGAGCGCTCGCCCGTGCGCACGAACATCTCGGCGGGCATGCCCGGCTTGATCACCAGGCCCTGGAGTTTTTCCAGGGCGTCATCGCTGACCGTGGTGCGCAGCACGTAATACGGCACACCGGTTTTTTCGTCGAGCAACTGGTCGGCGGAGATCAGGCTCACCTCCCCCGGCACCCGGGGCGTACGGCTCTGGTTGAAAGCGGTGAACAGGATATCCACCGGCAGATCGGTGCCGACCTTGTCCACCAGGTTCACCGGCAGGCGCCCTTCGACTTCCAGGCGCGTGCCCTGGGGCACGATTTCCAGCAGGGTTTCCCCGGCCCGCACCACCGCACCGATGGTGTGCACGCCGAGATTGACCGCAATGCCATCGGCCGGCGCGTTGATTTCACTGTGTTGCAGGTCAAAGCCGGCGGAGGTCAGTTGCTGCTCCAGGGTCAGGCTGCGCAATTGCGCGTCGGCCAACTGGCTGCGGACTTCCTTCTGGTACTCCTCGCTGTGCTGTTGCAACTTGAGGCGCGATTCGAGGATGCCCTGCTCCAGGCGCCCGCTTTCGCCGCTGTTCTGCGCCAGGTCCTGTTGCACCTGGGACAGTTGGCGCTGGTACTCCAGCAGGCGGTTGCGCGGGATATAGCCGTTGTCGGCCAAGGGTTGCAGGTTGCCCAGTTGGTCACGCAGCGATTGCGCCTGGGCGCTGAGGTCCGTGCGGGCGCGGCGCATGCCGTTGAGCTGGGCGCTGGCGCCTTCGATATTGGCGCGGATCCCCGATTGCTCGCGGGCAAAGGCCTCGCGCCGGCTGCTGAACAGTTGGCGCTGGCCTTCAAGTACCAGGGCCAGCGCAGGATCGGGGTTGGCACTCAGTTCAGCGGGAAAGGTCACGGCCGGCAAGCTGTCGCGCTCGCTCTGCCAACGGGCGACGCTGGCCCAGGCCATGCGGTACTGGGCTTGCAGGGAATGCACATCGGCCTGGCTTTGGGTCTGGTCGAGGCGAAACAGCGCCTGGCCCTGTTTGACCACCTCGCCTTCGCGCACCAGGATCCGGCTGACCACGCCGGGGCTCAGGGTTTGCACGGCCTTGCGCTTGCCGGACACCACCACTGTGCCCTGCACCGGGATCCCCTGGTCCAGCGGCGCGAGGCTGGCCCAGAGGAAGAATCCCCCGGCGCCAACCACTGTCATCAGCCAGCCCAGGCGGGAGAAAAAGCGCGCATCGCGCTCGGGAAAGGTCTGCTCGAGTGGCAGGCTGTTATCGGTACTCATTGGCCTGGATTCCTTGCCGCAGGATATTGACGGTTCAAGCTGACGCCGGCCTTTTCACGGGGGGGCTCCGCGTGGCCGGACAGTGCCCGCAGCACCTCCTGGCTGGGGCCAAAGGCTTGCAGGCGCCCTTCATTGAGCACCAGCAACTTGTCGGCCTGGGCCAGGGCCGAGGAGCGATGGGTCACCAGGATCACGCTGCTGCCCTGGGCTTTCATCTGCATGATGGCGCTGGCCAGGGCGGCTTCGCCTACGGTGTCGAGGTTGGAGTTGGGTTCGTCGAGCACGATCAGGCGCGGCCCGCCATACAACGCGCGGGCCAGGGCCACCCGCTGTTTCTGCCCGCCGGACAAGCCGCTGCCGTCGTCGCCCAACACCGTGTCGTAGCCCTGGGGCAAGCGCAGGATCAGGTCATGCACCCCGGCTTGCTGGGCGGCCTGCACCACCCGCTCGGGGTCAGCCTGGCGAAAACGTGCAATGTTGTCGGCGATGCTGCCGCTGAACAGTTCGATGTCCTGGGGCAAGTAGCCGATATGGGGGCCGAGGTCGTCGCGGTCCCAGCGATGGATATCGGCGCCGTCCAGGCGCACCGTGCCGGCCAGGGTTGGCCACACCCCCACCAGCACCCGCGCCAGGGTCGACTTGCCGGAGCCGGAGGCGCCCAACACCCCCAGCACTTCACCGGCCGCCAGCTTGAAGCTGACCTGATGTAAGGTCGCCGCCCGCCGCCCCGGCGGCCCGGCGCTGACCTGCTCGAAACTCACCTGGCCCTGAGGCGCCGGCAACGCCATGGCCTGCGCCCCAGGCGGGAACTCCTGCAACAGCTCATCGAGGCGTTGATAGGCCAGCTTGGCCGAACTCCATTGCTTCCACACGGCGATCAACTGGTCAATCGGGCTCAGCACCCGGCCCATCAGAATGGTGCCGGCAATCATCATCCCGGCCGTCATCTGACCCTTGATCACCAGCAAGGCGCCCAAGCCCAGCACAAGGGATTGCAGGAGCAGGCGCAGGGATTTGCTCAAGGAGCTGATCACCGAACCGGTGTCGCTGGCCCGGTTTTGCAGGCCGAGGAATTGTGAATGCACCTGGAACCAGCGACTGCGCAGCGCCCCCAGCATGCCCATGGCCTGGATGGTCTCGGCGTTGTGCAAGTGGCTGGTGGCCAGTTGGGTGGACTGCTGGGAGTAGCCGCTGGCTTCGCGCAACGGCTTTTTGGTCAGGTATTCGTTAAGGCACGCCAGGCCGATCAACAGCACTGCACCCGCCGTGGCCAGCACGCCCAGCCACACGTTGAACAGGAAGATCACCAGCAAGTAGATCGGGAACCACGGCGCATCGAAGAACGCAAACAACGCCGGCCCCGTGAGGAACTGGCGGATATGGGTCAAATCCCCGAGCGATTGCCCGGCGTGCCCCTCACCCCGTTGCAGGTTGCGTTCGAAGGCGGCCTTGTACACCTGCAGGTTGAACCGCCGCTCCAACTGGCTGCCGATACGAATCACGATAAAGCTGCGGACGATTTCCAGGGTGCCGATAAAAGCAAAGAAGCCCACCACCATCAGGGTCAACATCACCAGGGTGGTTTCATTCTGCGAGGACAGTACCCGGTCATACACTTGCAGCATGTAAATGGACGGCACCAGCATCAGCAGATTGATCAGCGCGGTAAAGCAACCGACGCTGATCAGGATACTTTTATAATCGCCGAGGGCTTTAAACAGTGGTGCAGTGGGAGTGGTCTTCGCCATGTTGCCTGATCTTCCCTGGACTGAAATACGCGCAATAGTCTGCCGAGCGCCCCAAACAATGAGGCGGGCAACTATTTCAATAGTGCTTAATGCGTTGGAAGTGACAGGTCGATAAAGGTCACGACCAACAAATACCTCTATACCCGGCAGTTATAAGCATATAACCGCAATACTTAATTAGTGTGTGCGTCGCAGTAACAGCTCTACTCCAGAAGCAGAACGCGCGGTGTATTCGCCTTCTTTCTGTCGATTCAAATGGGTAATACCGGTGCCCTCGGTATTCATCAGCCAAATGCCATCCGGGGTGGGCAGCCAGGTCAGGGGTTTTTGCCCCAGCCACTGTTGCGCGCACTCAATATCACCGGCCAGGCTGTTGGGTTCGGCGATCAGATCCAGCTCGCACACCTGCTCCTGCTGGCGCAGTTGCCAGTGCCCCGCCAATTGCGCGGTGCTGGGTAAAACAAGACTGCTTGCCATTGCGTTGGCTCCTGCCGACACGAGCAATGCCAGGATCAACCAGGCGATTGCGTTGCGAAAATTAGTCATCACCATTACCCGTTTACGGGGCTGTTGCAAGGGAAGAGCAGCGCCGGGGCGCCACCCTTCGTTACGCCTTGATCAAGCCACGATGTCGCTATACATCGCCTGGCCTACGGTGGTGACGAGGAAATCCGCCACGCCGTGCCCGGAGAAGTCCACCGCCAAGGTGCCCAGGTTGGTACCCGAGGCATAAGTCAGCACGGCATCACCGATAGCGCCGGTAAAGGCGTTGACGAAATGCAGGCCGCTGCCGTTGGTGATGCCGGTCAGGTCGATCTTGTCCGAACCCGAGGTGAAATCAAGAATCTGATCCGCCGCACCCGGCTTGGAGTCAGAGCTGGCACCGAACACAAAGGTGTCCGAACCCGCGCCGCCCCACAGTTTGTCGGCACCGCCACCGCCGTAGATCAGGTCATTGCCGGCGCCACCCTTGAGGGTGTTGGCCACGGCGTTGCCGATCAGCAGGTCGTTGCCCGAGCCACCAAAGGCGTTTTCCACGGTCACGCCCTGGGCGATCGACACGTTACCCACCAGGCCACCCACGTCGGAGAACGAGGTCGCGTTGAGGTTGATTTTCTGGTTCTGGGTAAAGCCGGAGAAGTCCAGGGTGTCGTTGCCGCCACCGTCCCATACCGAGAACACCAGCTTGTCGGCGTTGGACGTGGCGCTGAGGTGATCGCGCCCGGTGTTGGAATTGAAACCGTAGGTGGTGTCACCGGCACGGGTGTTGTAGTTGGCACCGTAGAGCTTCTGGATCGCCGCAATATCGTCGATCAGCGGGCCGGACGCATAGGCCTCGACCCCGCCTTTGGTGAAGTTCTGGTTGGTGTTGTTTTCGCCCCAGTAGCTCATGACGCTGTAGCCACGGGTGTCCTGGCCGTAGTCCGCGTCTTTGTAAGACGGGTTGCCGGTCCCGGCGTTGTAGTCGCCAGGGTGATCCAGGCCCAGGGTATGGCCGATCTCGTGGGTCAGGGTCTGACGCCCGTAGTTGTTCAGGCCAGGGTTGATGTTGGCGGTGTAGCTGTTGTTGATCAGGTACCACGAGGTGCCATCCGTGCCACTCGTGTGGTACTTCTCATTGGTGCCAGGCAGGTAGGCAAACGCCGCGGCGCCGTCCTGGCCTGCGCTGTAGTTGCCGAAGGTCATGTGGAAGTCGCCGCCCGAGGCTTTCTCGGTGAAGGTGACATTGGCCACATCGGCCCAGGATTGCATGGCCAGAACGGCCTGGCCTTTTTGCAGGTTGCTGAACTGGCTGAACCCGGAGATACCATGCTTGTTCATGGTCGCCGAGGAAGCCGAGGTCAGGAAGGTGTAGGTCAAGTCGATCCTGCCGTTACCGTCAACGTCCCGGTATGCCGCGTTTTCGCGCAGCAAATGGTCGGCTGCCTGGTCGACAGAGAACGAGGGTTTGCCATTGACCGTGAGATTGCCGCCACGGTCATACAAATGGCTAAAGCTATCGACTTGTGAATAGGCACTACTTGCTTGAGCTGCCGAGACAATAGCTTTGTCTTTTACTTTCGACATAAACGTACTTCCTTGTTTGCAAGTGGAACAGTTTTTGTCCGATAGCGACGCTCTCGGGCGAGATCGTCCTATCACTCGCCTCTTATGAAGGCGAAAAGAAACTGACACAATTCGAAATCACACGTCCACTATTTTTTTTGTTGGAAAAGTGCGTGGACGGAATAACGACTGCAAACATTGGGAATTAAGTGTTTATATTCTTTGTTTTGGGCTGGATGGCGGCAAGCGGGCTATTTAAATATTAAATAGTGCTAAATAGTTAAATGCCAGACACGTCACACTTTAGTGCTAAGTGGATCCAAAATATTGAGTGGGGTGCACTTTTAAAGTGCCACCGTGTCATTGGTAAATATTAAATAGCCACTGTTTAATTATCGACAGCTTGCGGCCGCTATCACCGGCAAGCCGGCGATAGCGAGGTCAAGACTAGCCACGCCACCCCGTTTGGCGCAGGGCCTCCAGCAGCGTCTGCCCCTCCAGCCCCGGTACCAGCACGCCATCGGCGGTGGTCATGTCCTCCCCGGCGAGGATCGCGTTGATGATCGCCTCTTCCACCGCCTCGGCCGCGGCGCTGAACAAGGGCGAAATATGATCGTTATTGACCATGCTCAACGTTGTGCTCAGGGGCAGGTCCTTGCGCCCGTAATCCGCCGGCGGCAGGTCGTGGTTGCCGGTGGCAAACGCGAGGAACAGATCACCACTGGAATCCTCGGTGCCACCGCCGGTACGGGCAATGCCGATAGAGGCGCGTTGCGCCAGGCGCTGGCACTGGTGCGGCAGCAGCGGCGCATCGGTGGCGATAATCACCACGATGGAGCCCATGCCCGGCGTACCACGCTCGGCAAATGGCGAGGCGATTTCCATCAGGTGCCGCCCCACCGGGTAGCCATCCACCCGCAGCTCCTGGCGCTTGCCGTGGTTGGCCTGTACCAGCACGCCGACAGTCCAGCCGCCCTGCTCCGCCGCCAGCTTGCGCGAGGCGCTGCCGATACCGCCCTTGAATTCATGGCAGATCATCCCGGTGCCACCGCCCACGGCACCCTCCTGTACCGGGCCGGATTCCGCGTTGGCCATGGCCTGCAGCACATGCTCGGGGCCGATATGCTGGCCCCAGATATCGTTGAGCAGGCCGTCGTAGGTTTCCATCACCACCGGCATGCACCAGTACACCGCCGGGTCAGCCAGGCTGTCGCGCTCCAGGGCAATCAGGGTGTCGCGCACAATGCCGATACTGTGGGTGTTGGTGATCGCCAGGGGCGTGGTCAGCAGCCCGGCTTCGCCGATCCACTCAAGGCCGGTGGCGTCGCCGTTGCCATTGAGCACGTGGTACCCGGCAAAACACGGCTGCAGCCGCGCTGCACCGGCCCGCGGCTGGATCAGTGTGACCCCGGTGCGCACCTGTTTGCCGTCGATCTGCTCCTTGAGCGTGCTGTGGCCGACCCGAATCCCGGGGACGTCGGTAATCGCATTCAATTCGCCGGGCGTACCCAGCCCCAACGTGATGCCCAATTGACGTGCGCGCATAACCACTCCTTACAGTTTCTGAAACGCCGGACTCGACCGGCCGCTGATGCAGTACAGGATCACCGACAAGGCCAGCAGGCCGATGATAATCATGATGTCGCGCATGGACGCCGCGCTAAACAAGGTAAATAACAGATAACCCGCGCCCGCCACGGCCAGCAGTGCCGGCACCGGCCACAGGGGCATGCGGTACGGGTGCTCGCGGTCGCGCAACAGCACCCGGCTCATCAGCGCGCTCAGGGCGACGATCAGGTACACCAGCATGATCAACAACACGCTGAAGGACGTCAGGTCTGCCAGGTTGGAGCTGAAGCTGAGCAGTGCCGATGGGATCGCCAGAAACAGCGTGGCCAGCCATGGCGAATCCCAGCGTGGGTGGATGCGGGTGAAGAGTTTATTGATGGTCGGCGTCCACAGCGCATCACGGCCGCTGCTGAACACCACCCGGCCGATCTGGATCACGATGGCTACGATGGCGTTGAACACCGAGAGGAAGATCCCGGCGCTGACCAGGCGTGACAGGGTTTCATTACCATGGCTGGTCAGCAGGTAGCCGATGGGGTCCGGGCTGCTGATCATCTCGCTCAGGGACGGGGCGCCGATCAACAGCGCGGTGATTGGCACCAACTCGATCACCACCACCAAGCCCAGGGACCACAGCACCGCCTTGTGCACGCCCTTGCCGCCGCACTTCATGTCTTCGGCCAGCAACACCGCCGGGCCGTAGCCGTTGAACGAGAACAGGCCGATGCCCACCGCGCCGATCACCAGGGCCCAGGGCGCCAGGTGCAGCACGCCGTTTTCGACGATCTGCGGTTGGAACAGCACACTGGCCGGCTGTACCGGGTTGCCAAAGCCGATAAACACAATCACCAGCAACGCCGCCACTTCCAACAGCAGGCAAGTGCCGGTGATCCAGGCGTTGAGCTTGATATTGAGAATGCCCAGGGCGTAACTGCACACCACAATCACCAGGGCCACGGTTTGTGAATCGAACTTCGTGCCCAGGGCGTTATTGAGGTAGGTCGCGGCGCCGGTGGCCAGGACCGGCGGAATAAACAACAGCATCACCAGTACCGTGAGGAACGTCGCGTAGCCGGCCATGCCGCCAAACACGCGCTTGGCGTACACGTATTCGCCACCGGCACTGTTATGGGCACGCCCCAGTTCCGCGTAGCAAAAGGCGAACATCAGCGCCAGTAGCCCAGCCATCACAAATGCCAGGAACACCCCGCTGCCCGCTTGCTGGATCGCGAACGGTGCAATAACAAATACGGAACTGGCCGGGGTTACCGCCGAAACGGTAATGGCCACCACATCGAACACACTCAAGGTAGGTTTCAGCACGCCGTCGGGTGCGGGGGTTGCGCTCATGTCGTTATCCTCGTGGTTATTCTTTTTATTGGAAAGCTGGTTGAGGCAGGAACGAAAAGGGAATGCGTGTGCGGGATATGTTTCCCGCTGAATGCCAGGGAATCTAGGCGCTGCGCCGGCACCCGCCAATTCCCCTATTGGAGTACTCCCCTTGACGGGCTCGTGCAAAAGCCGAACCCTTGGCCGATCTTTCAGCCATCGGAACCCATCACATGAGCCTGTTCAGGGAAATCGGCATGCATGCGGGGCTGGGTCGGACGGTGTCGCAAATTGGCACCGAGCGTTTCTGGAAGCAACTGGTGTTGCTGCTGCACCAGAACCTGGCGTTCGATAACGCCCTGGCAATCTTCTACCCGCTGGATGGCCCGCCCCAGGCGCTGGAGGAGTACGACGCGCAGCCCACCAGCAAACCGGCGTCGATGCTGGTGTACCTCAATGGTTTGTACTTGCTCGACCCGTTCTTCCAGGCCTGCCGTGAAGGCTATGCCAGCGGCGTGTATCGCCTGGAAGAGGTGGCGCCGGACCATTTCCGCCAGAGCGAGTACTTCCTCAATTACTTTCACGACAATGTGCTGGAGGATGAGGTGCAGTTCATCCTGCAACTGCCGGGGGTGGGCACCTTGTCGTTGTCCCTGGGGATGCAGCGGGTGTTTACCGCGTCTGAAACCGGGCTGCTGACCCTGCTGGCGGCGTGGGTGCTGCCACTGATGCAGCAGCACTGGCAGCAGAGCACCCGGCGCGCACCAGCCGGCGAGGCCATGGCCAGCCAGATTCGCGATGCGTTGAGCCATTTTGGCAGTGGGGTGTTGTCCGAGCGCGAACTGGAAATCGCCCGCCTGGTATTGCGCGGGTTCTCATCCAAGGCCATGGCCGAACGCCTGAGCATCTCGCCGGACACGGTCAAGGTGCATCGCCGGCACCTGTACGCCAAGCTGGATATCTCGTCGCAGCCGGAGTTGTTTTCGTTGTTTATCCAGTCGTTGGGGCATGACCTGGATAACCCATAAGGCAGGCATGTGGGAGTGGTGGATCAAGTAAGGATGTGTCGACTGGCCTACCGCCATCGCAGGCAAGCCAGCTCCCACATTTGACTTGTGGTGTGGCCACAATTTTCTGCTCGCTGAGTTCCCCCTGTGGGAGCGGGCTTGCCCGCGATGGCGGTGTGTCAGTCACATTTATCTAACCTGACACTCCAGCCCCCATCAGGGTAAGCGTGCTGCCTTAGCGCCCGGTACGGATAGTGTTCCAGATCCGCGTGCGAACACGGTCGATCTTCATCGGCATGGCTTCGAGGGCGAAGAGCTTGCCCATCATTTCCTCGCTCGGGTACACCTTGGTGTCGCTCTTGATCACCGGGTCTACCAGGCTGTCGGCGGCGCTGTTGCCGTTGGCGTAGTGCACGAAGTTGGTGATGTCGGCCATCACGTCCGGGCGCAGCAGGTAGTTCATAAAGGCATAGCCGGCCTTCTCATCCGGGGCGTCGGCGGGCATGGCGACCATGTCGAACCAGATCGCGGCGCCTTCCTTGGGGATGTTGTAGCCGATCTTCACGCCATTCTTGGCTTCCTTGGCACGGCTTTCGGCCTGCAGCACGTCACCCGAAAAACCCACTGCCACGCAGATGTCGCCATTGGCCAGGTCGCCGGTGTATTTCGAGGAGTGGAAGTAGGCAATGTACGGCCGCACTTTGATCAGCAACGCCTCGGCCTTTTTATAGTCCTCAGGGTTCTTGCTGTGGTGCGGCAAGCCCAGGTAATTCAGGGCAATGGGCAGCAGTTCCGGACCGTTGTCGAGGATCGCCACCCCGCACTTACTGAGTTTTTCCATGTATTCGGGCTTGAAGATCAAGTCCCAGGAGTTGACCGGCGCGTCGTCGCCCAACACTGCCTTGACCTTGTCGATGTTGTAGCCGATGCCGGTGCTGCCCCACAGGTACGGGAAGCCGTGTTCATTGCCCGGGTCGTTGGTTTGCAGGGCCTTGAGCAGCACCGGGTTGAGGTTTTTCCAGTTCGGCAGTTGGCTCTTGTCGAGCTTTTTCAGGGCCCCGCCCTGGATCTGCCGGGCCATGAAGTGGTTGGACGGGAACACCACGTCGTAGCCCGAGTTACCGGTCATCAACTTGCCGTCCAGGGTCTCGTTGCTGTCGTACACGTCGTAGCTGAAACCGATCCCGGTTTCCTTCTGGAAGTTCTTGGTGGTGTCCGGCGCGATGTAGCTCGACCAGTTGTAGATTTTCACCGTCTCGGCGGCCTGGGTCAGGGACGCCACCAACATCAAGGGCAACAGGGCAATGGGTCTCATGGTTCGATTTCCTGGCGGTTATAGGGCTGTTTTTATGGCAGGCGATCAAGGATCAAAAGATTAGAGGATCAACACATAGGTCTTGCGCACGGTCTCCTGGATATCCCAGATGCCCGTGCTGTTGGCCGGCAACATCAGTGCATCGCCGGCTTCGATATGCAGGGTTTCGCCGTCATCGGGGGTGAAGGTGCAGCGGCCCTGGATAAAGTGGCAGAACTCCTGGGCCACGATCTGGCGCCGCCAGCGGCCGGGGGTGCATTCCCAGATACCGGTTTCGACGCCGTCGTTGCGCTCTACGCTGAGGGTGGAGGCCACGGCAACCGGAGTGCCCAGGGGCACGGCGACCGGGTTTGAGTCCGGCAAGTGGCGGTTAAGGGTGTCTTTGAATTGGGTAATGCTCATGGTCATACCTGTGGTGATTGAAGCGACTTAGTGCATGAAACCTTCCATGAAACCGGCAATCCCACTGGCCAGCTTGCGCCGCCAGGGCGCGGTGTTCGGGTCGGCCAGGGTCTGGTCCTCATGGACAAAACTGCGAATGATGGCGTTGTAGCCCAACCAGCGGCACGGCTCCGGCTCCCAGCCCCGGAGGGTATTCAGGCCGCCGTCGCGCAACACCCATGGCTGCTGGACCAGCGGCGTGTCGCGCCCCAGGATCAGGTCGGCCAGGGTCCGGCCACCCAGGTTGCTGGCGCCCACGCCCTCCCCGCCATACCCGCCGGACAAGGCGATGCCACTCTGTTGGTCGCACAGCATGTGCGGCCGGAAGCGCCGCGACATGCCGAGGTTGCCGCCCCAGGAGTGGGTGACCCGCACATGCTTGAGTTGCGGGAACAGCTCGCAGAACAGATAGCGGCGCAGTTCCACTTCGCTGTCGGTGAGGTCGAAGTTGTGGCGCAGCTTGCCGGCAAACTGATAGCCGCCGCGGGCCCCGAACACCAGGCGGTTATCGGCGGTACGCTGGCCGTAGGTGACCTGGCGGCTGCTTTCACCGAAGGCCTGGCCCTGATTCAAGCCAATTTCCTCCCAGGTGCTGGCCGGTAGAGGTTCGGTGGCGACGATCAGGCTCTGCACCGGCAGTTGATAGCGACCCAGGGGCTTGAGCGTCGGCGCATAGCCCTCCACCGCCGGCACCACCCACGAGGCGCGGACCTGGGCCTGCTCGGTGCGCAGGCTGCCGGACTGCCAGTGGGTGACCGGGCTGTTCTCGTAGATCGCCACGCCCATGGCCTCGACCACCCGCGCCAACCCGCGTACCAGCTTGGCCGGGTGGATCGTCGCGACGTGGGGGGTGTAGACCGCACCATAGGCCGAGGCGATGCGGATCTGCCCGGCCAGTTGTTCGGGGCTGAGCCAGCGATAGTCGTCGTCGGTCAGGCCCTGGCCATGCAGCTTGGCCAGGTATTCGCGCAGGCTGGCTTCCTGCTCGGGGTAACGGGCGGCGCAGTGCAACGCCCCGCCTTTGCGGTAGTCGCAGTCGATACCTTCGCGCTGCAACACCTGCCCGACTTCATCGGGGATGCCGTGCAGCAGGTCAAACGAGGCCCGGCGCTGCTCGGCGGGCAGCCCTGCCAGCAAGCGATCTTCGCCCAGCAGATTGCCCATCAGCCAGCCACCGTTGCGCCCGGAAGCGCCAAAACCGGCGGTCTGCGCCTCGATGATCACCACCTTGAGCTGCGGCGCGTGGCGCTTGAGGTAATAGGCGGTCCACAACCCGGTGTAGCCGGCGCCAATAATGGCCACATCGACATCCAGGTCCTGCCCGAGGGACGCACGCGCCTCCAGCGGCTCTTGCAGCTGGTCCATCCATAAACTGATCTTGCGCCATGCCGGCATGCCGAACTCCACCACCAAACGTCGATGGCGTGATCCTAGTGCCTGGCTTCAGTCGTCGTCTTGCGCGCGTGCACGCAGGGAAATTTGTTTGACGTAGGCCTTGGGCGACAAGCCAGTGTGCTGGCGGAAACAGCTGTAGAACGCCGACAAGGAATTGAAACCGGCGGCAAACGCCAGCTCGTCGATACGGATCGGCGGCGTGGCGCCCTCCAGCGCCGCCAGTAAATGCTGCAGGCGGGCCTGGTTGACGTAGCGGTAAAAGCTCTGCCCCAGCACCTGGTTGAGCAGGTAGGAAATCTGGTTGCGGCTGTAGCCACATTCCTTGGCCACCCGCTGCAGGTCCAGTTCCGGGTCGAGATAGGGTTGCTGGCGCCGGAAGTACTGCTGCAGATCGTTGGCCAGGTAACTCAGTTGCTGGGGCGACAGGCCCAGGCGGCTGACGGTCGGCCGCGTGGCCTGGGACTGGGAACGGCTGGTGGCGGGCTCGTGCACCAGGGACGCGTATTCGTTGACGCGCCAGATCAGCCCGTCGCGCACGGTGATCGCCTCACTGGTGCGAAACGACACCAGGCCCTGGCCGCCACGCAAGGTCACGCGATACTGGATAAAGGCGGTATCGCCGTCGGTGCGAATGCGGTCGGTGTGTTCAATGCCTTCGTCGGGGTCGCGGGGCATGCTGGCTTGCAGGTACTCGCGCAACCGGTCGAAGCACACCACGCGGTTCTGGAAGAAATCGTGGTACTGGATATCCGGGTGATAGTGCGCCATCACCCCGTCCAGGTCCCGGTGTTTCCAGCAAAGATGATGGCGCAACACCACCTCGGCAGTCGCTTGCGTCTGTTGCGGGCTATCGGCCGGGGCGGTCTGTGGCATACAACGCTCGAAAACGGCTAAAGCCTGGAGCTTGCACAACTTTACCAAGGGCTTCAATGGCAACGTGACAGTTTTAAGTAGTGGCCTTTTGCCTAAGCATTCGTAAGACATGACCCACATCAAACTTCTTGCAAGCAACTGCCGAACGGATAGAAAAAACTCCGGTGTTCACTGCGAGTGAGTGCTATTTTTTAAGCTTCACGGTCAGCGCCATTGATGGTTCTGACGCCCTTGCCGCGAGCTAAAGGAAGCGCTCAATGAACAAGGTGGGCCACATGAACAAAGTGACGTTCCCCAACGCATGTCAGTTGATGCGCTGGCATTTTCATCCGGTCGGTTTTGAAGGCAGCATGGACGCACCCGGCAGCCTGATTGCGCGCCTGTTTGACCGAGAGAGTGGTGAAACCCTGATTGCCATCGCTGGCATTCCCTGCGCCACGGTGATGAATGCCACGGATGTGGAGCGGATTATCGAGGCGATCGAGGCTGAGCTGGAATCGTTTGTGCGGCCAAAGTTGCTGCAGGCCTGAAGGGTGTGGGAGCTGTCTCGCCCGGCGAGACATCTGCCACATTTGATTTATTGCGCTTTAATGGCGCGGCGATCATCAAAGAACGCCTTGCCCCCCGCCACCCGATCCGACGCTCTGGGCGCATGCCCCACCTGGCCATCCTGCCCTTCGACATACCAATAGCAATGGCTCACCGCCCGGGTAATCCCGACATAGGCCAGGCGCAGCACTTCGTCTTTTTGCGCATTGTCGTAAGGCTCGGCATCCCCGTCCTTGCCAAGGCCGGCCATGCGGTACACCTGGTTCTTGTAGGGCGAACGGGTCAGGTGCTGGCAGTCGCCGAGCAAAAACACGGCATCCGCCTGCAGCCCCTTGGCGCTGTGGTAGGTCAGTTGCTTAAAGCGGCGCATGCCCGGCGGCAAGCTAGAATCAAGGTTAACTACAGACTGAATATGCTCTTGAATCAATAGCTTATCGCTGCTTTTTCGATACAACATCAATACCGATTCGCCCCGTTGATAGTGCGCCAGCAACTGCTGCGCCAGGCCCGCCTCGTCACGATCCAGCACCTGTACCGGCACCAGCGCCCTGGCTGCGCCGCTGGCCTTGGCCTTCTTGCCGCTGATTGCCGGTGCGGCTTTAACGATATGTTCGGCCGCATCAATGATGTGCTGATGACTGCGGAAGTTCTCCCCGAGCATCACCCGCGTGGTGGTCGGCGACGGGAACTCCTTGTTGAACTCCATGAAGTACTTGGGCGAACTGCCGCGCCAGCCATAGATCGACTGCCAGTCATCACCGACACAGAGCAGCGAAGAATGCTGGGCCGCGCGCCCCACATGCAGCGCCGGCCCACGGCTGCGGATCTCGCGCAGGCTGGCGCGGATCCACGACACGATCTGTGGCGAGACATCCTGGAATTCGTCGATCATCAAGTGCGACAGCGGGCGCAACAGCCCGTCGCTGAGCAGCTTGAGGTTTTCTGGCGTGTTCTCGCCAAACAGCGAAAACATGCGGTTGTAGGTCATGATCGGCGGCGACTGGTCCAGCAGATGATCTTCCAGGGCCTTCCAGAAAATACTCAGGGCCTCGAAGAAGCCGCGGTCCGGGTCATCCTTGGCAAAGCTCATCTGGCCCACCGCCGTGGGCACGTCCAGGCCGAGGTTCTCGATAAAGCCGGCGGCGCTCACAAAACAGTCCAGCAATGGCGCTGAAGCCAACTCACCTTTGACCTTGTAATCAAACCCGGGGCCGGAGCTGGCATCCCCCGCCAGGCTGCTCAACAGGCGCTTGGATGATTCGTAGTTATCCAACCAAATCAATGGCTTGCGGCAGAATGCTTGAAACAGGGTGCGTTTTACCGCCCATTCAGCCCGCACCGACAGCTTGGCCCCAGGGCGGGCGATCTGTGGGTTTTCCCTGGCGTCGAAGCCCAGCACCACCCAGGCATCCAGCTCGGCGCTGTAGCCATGGCAATGGAACGACGCACCATTGATTTCAACACGCTGGCGGTTCGGCTCGATGCCCTTGATCGGCCATGCGCCGGCCCGGAACCACAGATCCTCGATCACATCGCACAATTCTTCATCGCGCTTGGCCGCCAACTCGGTGACGGCCACGCGTTTTTGCACATCCGGGTGGTCGCGCTCCAGCTCCTTGAGCTGCAAGGCATGGCGGGCCATCGGTGCAATCAACTCGCGAAAACGTGCATGCCGGCCGTAGAGGCCGTGGTAGCAGGCATTGAGCTGCTGGCGCTGGGCATCGTTGATGCGCAGGTCGAAGGGGTTGCTGTCGGCCTCGTCATCGTAGAGGCCGCTGCGCAGGTTTTCGAAGGCCTGCAACCGCTCAAAGCCCGGAAGGCTACGAACCATAGGCAGGATGCGCGAGTGAAAGGTCCGCACTACCGCCTGGGCTTCTTTCAAAGCAAGGGGTTGGCCCCACAGGTGGAGAATCTCCATGAGCTTGCGGATAAAGTCCTGGCGTGACTCGCGGGTGAAGGTCACCACGGTCATGGCGCTCAGCTCAAAGCCCAGGTAATGGGTCAACAGCAGGATCCGCAGGACCAGCGAGGTAGATTTGCCAGCCCCGGCCCCGGCAATCACCGAAGTTGAAGGGGTATCGCTGAAGATCATCTTCCACTGCGCCGTGCTGGGCTGCGCATGGGCCGGCAGCAGGCGCGCCACATCGGCTTTGATGCGTTTTTTCAATTCGGGGGTCAGTGGCAGGCGCCAATCGTCGAACAGGCTGTCGTCCACGCCCGGGGCGCGGTGCTCATCACTACGGAAGTCGCGAATCAACAGAACCTGACGGCCCTCCTCGATGCCATCGCGCCGGCCTTCCTGGTAGCCATACTCCACACCGGCCTCATGCCCGCTGCGAAAGCCATCGGCCTGACCGTGCAACCACGAAAAACGATGCTGGGCCCGCAGGCGCGTCAACCCATGGCCAAACAGCCGCGCAGCCAGGCGTTTGAACAGCGGCATTTGCGCCAGGGGGCGCAGTTCGGGAGGCAGATCGGGGGTGTGCTGCGGCACGCGGACTCCTGCGGGGGCTTGAGCGAACAGAGGCCCTATGGTCGCCGGAATCCCTCGACAGTTCCAGCCAATTGCTTTGGCTTCATGCAGTTAGGCGATGAACTGAAGCTGGGGTCTAGTTCTGGGGCTGGAAAAACAATCGAATAATCTGATAAGAATCAGGCATTTTTTACGCTTTTTGTCGATGATGCCCTGGCGGATGATACGCCCATCAACAGGAGACGATCATGCTTGAACTTCGACCTTTTACCTCCCTGGGCGGCGCCAATCACGGTTGGCTGGATGCTCATCACCACTTCTCGTTCGCCGAGTACCATGACCCGCAACGTATGCATTGGGGCAACCTGCGGGTGTGGAACGACGACATCATCGCGCCGGGCACCGGCTTTCCGCAGCATCCGCACCGGGACATGGAAATCATCACCTATGTGCGTGAAGGTGCCATCAGCCACGCCGACAACCTTGGCAACAAGGGCCGCACCGAGGCGGGCGACGTGCAGGTGATGAGCGCCGGTACCGGGATCGCCCATAGCGAATACAACCTTGAAGCCACGGCGACCAAAATTTTCCAGATCTGGATCATTCCCAATGAAGCGGGCTTGCCCCCTTCCTGGGGCGCCAAACCTTTTCCCAAGGGTGAGCGCGAAGGGTTCGTGACCTTGGCCAGCGGCAAGCACGGTGACCATGAAAGCTTGCGGATCCGTGCCGACGCACGCCTGGTGGCGGCCAATCTGAAGGCTGGGGAAAGTGCCGAGTATCACCTGGATGCAGGCCGCCGGGCGTACCTGGTGCCGGCGACCGGGGTGATCGAGGTCAATGGTCTGCGAGCGCAGGCGCGTGACGGCGTTGCAGTGCAGGATGAGCGGGTGTTGCGGGTAACGGCGGTCGAAGACAGCGAAGTGGTGCTGGTGGACCTGGCCTGATCTCGAGCCAGACTCAAAAACCAATGTGGGAGCGGGCTTGCCCGCGATGACGATGGGTCAGTCACACATGTATTGACTGATCCACCGCCATCGCGAGCACGCCCGCTCCCACATTTTTTACAACCGTGTGTCAGTTCGGGGTAATGGCGCCATCCACCAACACCTGCGCCTCTTCCACCAGGCGCTTGAGGTGATCTTCGCCAATAAAGCTCTCGGCATAGATCTTGTAGATATCCTCGGTGCCCGACGGCCGTGCGGCAAACCAGCCGTTTTCGGTCATGACTTTCAGCCCGCCAATCGCCTGGTCATTCCCCGGCGCATGGCTGAGGATCTGCTGGATGCTCTCCCCGGCCAATTGCTTGGACGTGACCTGCTCCGGTGCCAGTTTGCCCAGCAGCGCCTTCTGCGCCGGCGTGGCCTTGGCATCCACCCGAATGGCGAACGGCTCGCCCAGGGCGTCGGTCAGGCCACGGTAGATCTGGCTAGGGTCCTGGCCTTTGCGCGAGGTCATTTCTGCGGCCAGCAAGGCCGGGATCAGACCGTCCTTGTCAGTACTCCACACGCTGCCGTCCTTGCGCAGGAACGAAGCGCCCGCGCTTTCTTCGCCGCCAAACCCCAGGGAGCCGTCGAACAGGCCGTCGGCAAACCATTTGAAGCCTACCGGCACTTCGTACAGGCGGCGGCCGATGCGTGCGGCCACGCGGTCGATCAAACCACTGCTGACCACGGTTTTACCCACGGCCGCATCCGCCCGCCATTGGGGACGGTTCTGGAACAGGTAGTCGATCGACACCGCCAGGTAGTTGTTCGGCGCCAACAGCCCGCCCGACGGAGTGACGATGCCGTGGCGGTCGTGGTCGGGGTCGCAGGCAAACGCTACATCGAAGCGTTCTTTAAGGCCGATCAGGCCTTGCATCGCGTAGCTGGAGGACGGGTCCATGCGGATCTGGCCATCCCAATCCACGCTCATGAAACGGAAGGTCGGGTCGACTTCGGTATTCACCACGTCCAGGTTCAGACGGTAATGCTCGGCGATGGCCGACCAGTAGCGCACCCCTGCTCCACCCAGTGGGTCCACGCCCAGGCGCAGATCGGCGCTGCGGATGGCGTCCATGTCGATGACATTGACCAGATCGGCCACATAGGTGTTGAGGTAATCATGGCGATGGGTGGTGTCGGCTTTCAGCGCCTGCGCGTGGGTGATGCGCTTGACCCCGGCCAGCTTGGCCGCCAGCAGTTCGTTGGCCTTGGCCTCGATCCATTTGGTGACGTGGGTATCGGCCGGGCCGCCGTTGGGCGGGTTGTACTTGTAGCCGCCGCTCTGGGGCGGGTTATGGGAGGGCGTGATGACAATGCCGTCGGCCAGCCCGCTGGTGCGGCCACGGTTGTAGCAGAGGATGGCGTGGGAAATCGCCGGGGTCGGCGTGTATTCATCGCCTTCGGCGAGCATCACATGCACACCGTTGGCGGCCAGCACTTCCAGGGCGCTGGCGCCGGCCGGCGTGGACAGCGCGTGGGTGTCGAGGCCGACAAACAGCGGGCCATTGATGCCTTGCGCCTCACGGTACAGGCAAATGGCCTGGCTGATGGCCAATACGTGCCACTCATTGAAGCTCAAGTCAAAAGAACTGCCACGGTGCCCGGAGGTACCAAAAGCCACGCGCTGAGTGGAGATCGCTGCATCGGGCTGGCCAGTGTAATAGGCCGTCACCAGTCGCGGGATGTCCACCAGCAATTGAGCTGGCGCCGGTTTGCCCGCAAAAGGACTGAGAGTCATGCAAAAACCTCTGAAAAGAAGGATTCGGAAAAGGAATGCAGTTTACTGGGTGTTCGACCGCCACGCGACGGTATCTATCCCACAATAATCAGGGATATTTCCCACAAAACCAATTCATCCGTGCTGCCCCTGCTTGAGGGCCTGGGCCAACTCCTCCAACACCAGGTCCAGGCTGTGATGAGTGCTGACCGCATGGCTCAAGCGAAAGTGCTGCTGGTACAGGCCCGTCACGCTGAATAACTCGCCCGGGGCGATCACCACCTGGCGTGCCAGCATGTTCTGGAACACCCGGCGCATATCCACGGCCTCGGTCGAACGCAACCAGAAGGTGGCGCCAGCCTGCGGCGCCCGGTACGTCACGCGCTCGCCCAGATGCTGGGCCAGGCGTGCCTGCATCGCTGCAGCGTGTTCCTTGAGCACTATGCGCAAATCATCCAGGTGCTGGTCAAAGCGGCCACTGTGGTAAAGCCGGGCAATCGCACGCTGGCGAATGGACGATAAACGAAACGCACGCAACAGGAACTGACGCTGCAAGGGCGTGCTCAGGTGCCGCGAGAGCAGATAACCATAGGGCGCCTCCGGGCCCATGGCTTTCTCGAAACTGGAAAACACCATCAGCCGCTCGGGGTTCACCAGGTCCCGCAGGTAGCGGGTGCACGCCTCAAACGCCAGCCCGCCATGGGTGTCGTTTTCCAGCAGCCAGCAGTCATATTGCTCCAGTAACCCGGCCACCTGCGCCTGATCCGCCACACTCAAGGCGTTACCCGTGGCAAGGCCTGGGGTCGAGGACAGCAGCGCCAGTTGCACCCCCTCGGTCCGCAGTTGCTGCTCCAGATACCCAGGATCGAGCCTGCCCTGCTCGTTGCATGGCCACTCGATCACACGCACTCCGGCATCTTGCAACAGGCGCAGGATAAGCCAGTCACACGGCGACTCCACCAACACCGTCGCCCCTTTGAGCGCCAGCACCTCGATCAGAATGGCCAGGACACCTCGCAGGTCCGCGCCGATGTACACGTCATCCGCCTGCCAGCAACGTGTGGGCGAACGGGTATAGCGCGCCGCCAGTGCCGCACGCAGTTCCCAGATACCACACGGCTGGGAATAGGGTTGCAACTGGCGCGGATACTGGCGCACCAGTTCACGCTCCAGTTGCAGCAGCGGCGCGTCCAGGGACAACAGCTGTGCCGGCTCATCGGCACTGAGTACCAACATCCCCGGCCTGCGTGCCCCTACATACAAGCGCTCCAGCAAATCCCCCGTGGTACAGCACGCAGTGCTACCGGCAATGGGCAAGGCGTAGTAGCCGGACTTGGCTACCGAGTACACCCTGCCCTCCTTTTCCAGGAGCGAGTAGGCGTACTGAATGGTGGAAATCGACACATTCAACCGCTCTGCCAGGTGTCGCAAGGACGGCAGCTTGACCCGGCCCTCGGTGCCCACTTCATTGATCAGGTTGATCATGTAGCGATACACCGCCTGATAGGCGAAGTCTGCCTGTTTATCGTCCTTCATGAGGATTCCTGCCCGAGCAACGGCTGCCGTCGCGCAACCACCCTCAGTACCCTGGTACGCCGCACGGTCCTGTGGCCGGCTCCTCGACATTGATACAGGCCGCATTGGCCGCGACATGGGTGCCGTACAAATGCTGCAAAAGCGCCAGGGGCAAACCGCTGGTATCGACCATCCAATGCTGGATCAGCTCTGCCGATGCCTTGCCCTCAAGAGCTTTGTGCAGTTCGGGCAGCGCCACCAGCATGCCCGGGTGACAGCGACGCAAGAAGGCTTCCAGCCGCTGTCCTTGCTGGATAAACGGTGAAAACAACAGGCACACCAGTTGGCTCTCCTCCAGGCCAAAGAACTCGCGGGCGTAGGTCGCCGCCAGCATGCGCCCATCCTTGGTGCCGGCTTGGGCAATCAGCAATTCGGGGATTTTTTTACGGCGCATAAAGCCGCTGGCGTGTTCGATAAAGCGCGTGACGCCCTCTCGATAATCAAGGCCCAGCAGCACTTCAGCCTGCAGGCCATGCATATGCGCCATCAGCAAGGGGTTGGCGTAGGCCGGGGTGCTGAACTGAAAGGCGAATTCATCCTGTTTGTAACCCATAAAATCGTAAAGCAGTGCCGTGAAATCCTGCCCGGCCGCGCGTAACAGATCGGCCACGCCAATATAGGTCAGGTGACGATGCACCTCTTTGGAAGCGTTATCCTCCGACGCGTAATGTTCGCCATAGACATCGCGGTAATAGCCGGCGCTGCAATCATCCATCCGGCAAAACAGGGTATTGAGCGCCAGTGGCTGGCCGGCGTGGCCTTTCATGCCTGCAGCGCAGGTGGTCCTGAACAGCCACGCCAGGTATTGGTTCTGCTGGCGCGGCGAATCACTGCTGACCAGGGCGTGCACCCCGCCGTCCCATGCCGTGATACGGCGATAGAAATCCCCCAGGGACAGGTATCTGTCGTTGCACACGCTGGCGCGGATATCCCCTGAACGCTTATGCCCGATCATCAACATGTTGCGCCGGCCGATATCCTGGCCCGCTGCTGAAGCGGGGCGCAGGTGGTTGAAGGGCAGAACTTCCTGGTTTTCCACCATCAGCAGCTCGACCCTGGGGTCGTCGTGGAAAAACAACGCGCTATAGCCCCGATGAATGCTGTCCAGTGCCGCTTGCGTCATCCCGGTATGGCGCAGGGTGGCGACTCGCAATTGAAAACTCCTCGGCGCCCGGCCGGCGATGGTCAATTGGGCGGCGCGCAAGAAGGCCAGTGCGTAACTGCTGCCTTTGCCGCCCCCGTGGGTGACCAGTACTTTGTAGTCGCCAATCTGCTCGATGCCACCTGCCGCTACAATCAATCGCTGAATCAATAACTGAAGTGCGGTGCGCTCCGCTCGCGAGAAGTAGCCCTGCAACCGTTGCAATACCTGCTGGTAAACATAATTCATGGCTTGTTCGTGAATAGCGCTCATAGCTTTACTACCTGAGGTTAACTGTCAGTTCCGAGCAAGCAGTTGCGCGTGCCTGTCCGACCTGCTGTTTGCTTAGAGTTGACGTCTGTTGCGATTAAAGCTGATAGCTAAATGTTAGCACCGCACAACAAAACGCCAGTTGGAACATCCCGACGAAGATGCCACCACCTGCTGAAGAAAGCCCCTACAGCGGCCCAATGACCACCTTAGGAACGGTCTTACAACTTCCTACTAGTCTTTAACTCAAACATTAAAGAATGATCTGACATATGCAGTGCAGGGCAAAGTCGGGATTCAGTTCGCGCGCACTTTAAACCTCTCTCTACAGGCCAACGTCCTTGAGCCGGTATACAAGACGACTTATTAGTTACAGCGAACCGCTGTTTGGATTTGATTTCTGCAATCATTGCTCAGTCCTTGAGATGAAAGTGACTGGGCAATTATCAGCGCTTGTTTGATGATTAAAAGATACAGACTCGGCGCGAAAACCAGTGCAGTTTGGCGAGCCGGTGTTTACCGCAGTGCCCATGTAAAACGCCGCTGCTCTGGGATTCAGGGCAGCGGCGGCATTAAAGGCAGGTTTTGCAGGGGAAGAATCCCGGCGGCAGATTCAGCAGGCGCGGAGATCCTGTCCTTCTAAATGGCGTATTTGCCCCATGGCAAACACCGGCGAAATGTCCGTTTACGAACATTCCCACAGATCAAACAGCTTCAACCTGCAACGCCACCCGCTCGCGGCATGGGCATTCGTCCATATAGCGATGGGCTTCGACGAACTGGCTGAACGCAAACACCCGGGTCTTGAGCGGCACCAGCATGCCGTCGGCGGTCAACTGGTTGATCTCGCGCAGGGCCCGTTGCAATGCGGCCTGGTCCTGGGCAATGCCCAACTCCGGCTTGCCGGTGAAGTTGCCGATGCAGTGCACAAAGAACTGGATGTTTTTCTGGAACGCGGCACAGGCCGGGAACGGGGTCTGGTTGCCACCTTGCAAGCCATACAACACCAGGCTGCCACGGGGTGCGAGCACATCGCCCAACAGTGACATCTGGGGGCCACCGAGGCCGTCGAACACCACATCCACACCGCGTCCATCGGTGAACTTGTTGATTTGCATCAGCAAGTCCTGCTCTTCAGTGACGATGACCTTTTCCGCGCCCAGGGACAGCAGGTATTCACGCTCGTCCGGCGACTTGGTGGCGGCAATCACCCGCGCCCCCAGGGCCTTGCCCAATTGTACGAACGAAGGCCCGGCACAATGGCTGGCATCCGTGACCAGGGCGAATTGACCGGGCTTGACCCGCGCCAAATCGACATAGGCAAAGTAGGCAATCAACAACGGCGTGTAATGCACGCTGGCCTGTACCGGGCTCAAGACATCCGGGTAACGGGTCAGGGCCGAACGGGGCAGGACAATCAGTTCGCCATACACTGGATAGTCATTCGGGCTTTCGGCCGGAAAACTGGCAACCTTGTCGCCAATGGCCAGGTCTTCAACGCCCTCGCCCACCGCCACCACCACACCGGCCATTTCATGGCCAAGGCCCGACGGCAAGCGCGCATGGGAAGACGCCAGGTTCTGCCGCCAGAGAATGTCGTACCAGCTGATGCCAATCGCTTCGACACGCACCTGCACTTCGCCCGGTGCGGGCAACGTGGCTTCATGCTCTTCGCACTTGAGCACCTCGGCCGGACCAAACTTGTGAAAACGGATCGTGCGGGACATCGCAAACCTCGCCAAAGTAACCTCTAATGCCATGAACTTTATCTGGGCTTTCGGGGCAAGGCCACCAGTCGCCATTAATAGTCGTCATGTCTGTCATTGATTCCGCCCCTTCGGAAAATACCCCAGGCAGCGTAGGAAATCTGAATTAGCCGGTGCAGAGTACCAGCCTTTCCCCGTAAGATTCATGCCGGCCATTGTTATCATGTGGCCGCTCACGTCAAGTTCGCTGAATCTGCCAGGACACAAGATGAACCGTAACGACCTGCGTCGTGTCGACCTGAACCTGTTGATCGTATTCGAAACCTTGATGCATGAGCGCAGTGTGACCCGCGCTGCCGAGAAGTTGTTCCTCGGCCAGCCGGCCATCAGCGCCGCCTTGTCGCGCCTGCGCGGGTTGTTCGATGATCCGCTGTTCGTGCGCACCGGGCGCAGCATGGAACCCTCGGCCCGGGCGGTGGAGATTTTCGCCCTGCTCTCGCCGGCCCTGGATTCGATTTCCACCGCCGTCAGCCGCGCCGCCGAATTCGATCCGGCCACCAGCACCGCAGTGTTTCGCATCGGCCTGTCGGACGATGTAGAGTTCGCCTTGCTGCCACCCCTGCTCAAGCGCCTGCGCGCCGAAGCGCCGGGCATTGTGCTGGTGATCCGCCGCGTCAATTACATCCTGATGCCAGGCCTGCTGGCTTCCGGGGAAATCTCCATCGGCGTCAGCTACACCGCCGACCTGCCGGCCAACGCCAAGCGCAAGCTGCTGCGCCGCAGCCTGCCCAAACTGCTGCGCGCCGACAGCGTGCCCGGCTCCCTGAGCCTGGACGACTTCTGCGCCCGCCCCCACGCCCTGGTCTCGTTTGCCGGCGACCTCAGCGGGTTTATTGATGAAGAGTTGGAAAAACTCGATCGCAAGCGCCATGTGGTGCTGGCCGTCCCGCAATTCAACGGCCTGGGCACCCTGCTGGCGGGCACCGACATCCTCGCAACCGTGCCCGACTACACCGCCGAAGCCCTGACCGCCGCAGGCGGCCTGCGGGCTGAAGACCCGCCGTTGCCTGTGCGCAGTTTTGAATTGCATATGGCGTGGCGTGGTTCGCAGGACAATGATCCGGGGGAGCGCTGGTTGCGGTCGCGGATACAGATGTTTTTTGGGGATCCTGAGAGTCTATAGGAGTCGTCTGGCAGGCTGTTTATCTGATCATTTTTGCCTTTCCACAAACTGTGGAGCTCCATCCACTTCAGTAGATTGCTACATTGGGGCGCATCTGAGGGCATGCTTTGATACCTTGTCCGTCACTTTGACCAACAGCGCAGTGGCCGGCGAGACGCGGCTTTCGTCGTAGCTGACTTTCGACGCCCAGTCACCGAAGTTCTCGGTGGTGTTTTCCACGCGCTGGCGGCGGGCGCCCACGGTCCATTGCACGCGGTCATCGGCGAAAGACAGGGTATCGGCAAGCGCATAACTGCCCAGGGTCGCGCGGGTCTGCGAGGTGGTCACGCCATAACCCGGGAAGGTCGGTGTGTCGCCAAAGTCCAGGTTGTCGAAATGGGTGGTACCGGGAATACCGGCCCTGGCGTCCTTGAAGCTGTTGTCGGAGGTGAAACGGGTGGTGGCGAGGGTCCAGGCGTGGCCCACAGGCCCGGTCTGGAATTTGCCCTTCAGGCCTACTTCACCGGATTGCTGGGTGCCGCTGCGGGTCGAGCTACTCGCCGAAGAACTGATGTCACCCACATCGTTGATCAGGGTGCTGGAGTTGATCTGCGCGTTGTCACTCCCATCGCGCGGCCCCCATGCCGCGTAGGCCGTGACGGAATCTGAAGGGTCGCCCGTATTGGACCGGATCCCGGCTAGGGCGCGCCCGGCCTCAAAGGCAGTTTGCAAAGTAGCGACCCGGTGTAACACCGAACGTGCGACGAAACAGTGCAATAAAAGCGCTGACGTTTTCGTAGCCCAATTCCAGGGCCACACGGGTGACCGACATGTCCGCCGCAAGCATTTCCAGGGCCCTTAGCAGGCGCACCCGCTGACGCCATTCGGTAAAGCTGAAACCGGTCTCCACCACAAAGCGCCGTGTCAGCGTGCGCGGTGCCATCCCCACCCAGGTCGCCCAGGCCTGCAGGCCGCGCTCGTCATCGGGGTGATCCGACAGCGCCTGGGCAATCTTGCGCAACCGGGCGTCCTGAGGTATCGGCAAACCCAGGGCCACCCGGGGCAGAGTCTGTATTTCATCAAGCACTACACCGGCCAAACGCGACTGCGCCTGGTCCAGAGGCTTGGCTCCCCACCCCGCAGCACGGGCAACTACTTCTCGCAGAAGCCCGGACACTGCAAGGATGCATGGCGTTTCAGGTAAATCAATGCACGCCAGTTCGCGCACGTAAACGCTCCAACCGGCAAACGGCCCATGGGAACGCACGCCGTGGGGGATATTGGGCGGGATCCACACGGCATGTGTCGCGGGCACCACCCACTGACTGGTACCGGCATCCACCGAAAGCAGGCCCGACGTTGCGCCAAGCAACTGGCCCCGCGCATGGCCGTGGCGCTCGGTAACCCGTGGTTCAAGCTCCTTGCGGATCACTGCAACAATCAACGGATCCTCGGCCGAGGACGCCTCGGCGGGGGAAATCAAGGCAGCTGGCATGAGTGGCCTCATTGGGTTATTGATTGTCTTTAATAACGTAAATCAGCCAACACTACGCCCTTATAGTCAAGGTCTTCAACACCTAGCGAGGAGACACCATGCGCGCAGAAGATATGCTGCCCGATGACAAAAACCATGTACAACGCAACGGTGTCATGATTCGTAAAGGCAGCGTTGGCGCCTTCCTGATCAACGCCAGAGTGTGGACCGCCCCTACCTCCACGCCCGCGGCGCGCAGCGCTGCCGAGCAGGACCTGATCGACAGCCTGCCGGCCCTGCGTGCCCTGGGACTATTTGAAGTGCTTGCGATCCGTGATGGCGCCTTGCAGCGTCTGGTGGATGCACATTGATGGGCTTTTGCCCACAGGGCTATCACTTGCAAGGTCTTTTGAAAGGCCAGTTGTACTTGGAGATGGAGGCTGACCTGGGTCTTGACCTGAACCTTACTTGAGGTTTTATAAGGAGTGCCTGAATCGCAACGTGGCCTCCCTATGAATACCCACCACACCTCACCAGATCAACGTTCGCAACCGGTACCAGAGGTCGATGATCCTCCAAATGCAGGTTGGGCCACCCTCCTCTCTGGCGCCAATGGCGTGCGCTCCCTGGCGTTGGCAGGGGGCGTCGTGCTCCACGCGATCAACGTCTACATTGCCACTACGATCCTGCCCTCAGTTGTCCGGGACATTGGCGGTATCGACTACTACGCGTGGAACACCACACTGTTCGTCACCGCCTCGATCCTTGGCTCAGCACTGTCAGCCAGGCTCCTGGTCGGCTTGGGGGCACGCGGCGCCTACACCCTCGCCACGCTGGTGTTTGCAGCCGGTGCGCTGATCTGTGCGTTTGCCCCATCAATGCCCGTGATGCTGGCCGGCCGTCTGATCCAGGGGTTGGGTGGCGGTTTTCTGTTCGCCCTCTCTTACGCGATGATCCGCCTGGTGTTCCATGAAACCTTGTGGCCGCGAGCGATGGCGTTGGTGTCGGGCATGTGGGGAGTGGCCACGCTGATCGGCCCGGCGGTCGGTGGCGTCTTCGCTGAACTCGGCGTATGGCGCGCGGCTTTTTGGTCGCTCATCCCTGTCGCCGGGTTGTTCGCTCTGTTGGCTGCCGTGGTGTTACCCAAACGCAACGCCATCAGATCACAACGCTTGCCGCTCCCTCTGGCCCAGTTGGTGTTCCTGACGTCGGCCGTGCTCGCTGTTTCAGCCGCCAGCGTCTCATCAACACTCGCCTGGAACATCGCCGGCCTGGGTGCCGCCGCGCTCCTGACTGGCCTGCTGATAATCACAGAAAGCCGCGCCCGCCATCGACTGCTGCCAACGGGCGCCTTCAGGATCACCTCCGCGCTGGGAGTGCTGTATGCAACCCTGTCCTTGCTGGCGGTGGCCGTTACCAGTGGCGAGATCTTCGTGCCACTTTTCCTCCAGGTCCTGCACCATCAATCGCCGCTCGCCGCCGGCTACCTCGCGGCGCTTATGGCGGGCGGATGGACGCTAGGCTCAATCGCAAGTTCCGGGGCACATGGCAAAGGCATCAGGCGTGCGATCCTCACCGGCCCAATCCTTGGCTTGACGGGCATGGCTGCACTGGCCGTTTTGATTCGCGTCGAAAGTAGCGGTGGCTGGCTGACGGTCACGCCGATCTGCCTGGCGCTCGTCGCCGTCGGGTTTGGCGTCGGGCTGGCGTGGCCGCATTTGCTTACCCGGGTATTTCAGGTGACGCCTGCCAGCGAGCAGGACTTGGCAGGCGCGTCGATTACTACTGTGCAACTGTTCGCCACCGCCCTCGGTGCGGCCCTCGCCGGCATGGTGGCAAACCTTGCCGGCCTTACGCATCCCGCAGGCATCGCCGGCACGGCCAATGCTGCCGGCTGGCTGTTCGGTGTGTTTGCGGTCGCGCCCGGCGTTGCCATTTTTACCGCCCTGCGGGTGATCCGGTGTTACTCCAAAGACCAGGCAATCACTGCAGGGCACCGGTAGAGGTCACTGCCCAAAAACGCCTTGGCGCCTCAGGACTCCGACATCACCACCATCACTTCGGCGGCGGTGCCATCCTCGCCTTCCGCCAGGTAAATATGGCCGATTGCACTATTGAAATAGGCCGTCTCACGACAGCCGATGCTAAGGGATTCACCGGTTTCAAATTGAATGCGCACGCGGCCTGACAGGACGACCGCGAACTCTTGCCCCGGGTGCCGGATGTAGTCTTCGAATTGACCCAGTTCCCGCGCATAGATCCGCGCATACATGGGCGTCATGCTGCGCCCGGGGAAATCCCCGGCCATCGGGTGATAGTCATAATTGCCCGTGCTGTAGCCGGCCGCACCGTCGATGGCGGTACTGACCACCGTAGGCTGTTGGGCGCTGACACCTTGCCTGGTCGGGCTGAACAGCTGGGCAATATCTATATTCAGGGCCCGCGCCGCAGCCGCCAGTTTTTCATAACTGACCGACACCTGCGCCAGTTCCATCTTCGACAAGGTCGACAAAGCCACACCTGAGCGCTCGGACAGTTGTTTGAGCGTCAACTTCTGGTGCTTGCGGATCACACGCAGGCGGGCGCCAACCTGGGCGCGATCTATCAAGGGATGGGTTGTGGAACCCGAGGCGCAATCGGAACTCATGCAGGCTCTCTGTCGTACAAAAAACGGTGCCTGGAGCTGAGCCAGGGCATGGGCAGGAATAATACCTCATGGTTGTGGGTTGACTGGAAAATTCTCATATCTTACATTTCTCTTATCTGAGAATTATAAAAACACAGGAAAGGGCATGTCGTCCCTTCCCCAGAGACAGGAGGTACTCGCAGTGCCCAACAGCGAATGTTTCGATTTCGCCATCATCGGCGGTGGTATTGCGGGGGCCTCCCTGGCTTATCGCCTGGCCGGCCAGGCCAGTGTCGTGGTGCTCGAACGTGAAAGCCAGCCGGGTTACCACGCCACCGGGCGCTCTGCTGCAATGTTCATGGAGAGCTATGGCACGCCACAGATCCAGGCCCTGACCCGCGCCAGCCGAGGCTTCTATGAGCAGCCGCCCGCCGCGTTCACCGAACATGCACTCCTGGAGCCGCGCGGCTGCCTGTACATCGCCGGCCAAGAGCAGCAATCCCTGCTGCAACAAACCTTCGCCACCAGCCGGGCGCAGGCCGGCAACGTGTCATTGATTGATACCGAGCAGGCCCTGGCATTGGTGCCGTGCCTGCGCCCCGAGGCGGTTGCCGGGGCGATGCTCGAGACCGATGCCCGCGACCTCGACGTGCATGCGCTGCACCAGGGCTTTTTGCGGGCCATGCGGCGGGCCGGCGGGGTGCTGCACTGCGATGCCCAACTGAATGTCGCCACCCGCGAAGGCCTTCAATGGCACCTGGTACTGGCCGACGGCCGCCAACTGCGCGCGCGCCACCTGGTCAATGCCGCAGGCGCCTGGGCCGATCAGGTCGCACAGCAGTGCGGCGTGCCGCCCGTTGGGTTGCAACCGTGCCGACGCTCCGCCTTTACCTTCGACGGCCCCGAAAACACGGACTTTTCCCGCTGGCCGGCGGTGATCGGTATCGACGAAAGCTTCTACTTCAAACCCGACGCTGGCCAATTGCTGGGCTCACCGGCCAATGCCGATCCTGTCCCACCACAAGATGTAATGCCCGAAGAGCTGGATATCGCCACCGGCATCTATCACATCGAGGCCGCCACCTCCTTGACCATTCGCCGCCCACGCCATAGCTGGGCCGGCCTGCGCTCATTCGTCGGCGACGGTGACCTGGTGGTCGGCTGGGACAATCATTGCGAAGGCTTCTTCTGGCTGGCGGCACAGGGCGGTTATGGCATCCAGTCTGCAGCCGGTGTATCGCAACTGGCCTGCAGCCAATTACTCGATCTTCCCCTTCCCGAGACTCTGCGCCACCAGGGCGTCGAGCCACAACGCCTGGCCCCTGGCCGCTTGCGTTAATTCATCCCCCCAATGAGGTGCATAGCATGTCTGACACTTTCCAGCGTTACCCCAGCCACCTGCCCTACCCGTTCTCCAAGGCCATTCGGGTCGGTGATTTCCTGTACCTCTCCGGGCAAGTCCCCATGAACCCTCTGGGCGAAGTGGTGCTCGGTGATATCCGCGAGCAGACCGAGGCGGCCATGGCCCGCATCGGCGAAACCCTGGCCGAATGCGGAGCAAGTTTCGAGCAGGTGATCAAGGCCACCGTGTGGCTGTCGGACATGCAGCATTTCGCGGGTTTCAACGACGTGTATAAGCGCCACTTCGACGGTGGCTTCCCGGTGCGCTCCACGGTCGGCGGCGCCCAATTGGCCTTGGGCGTCGATGTCGAGATCGAAGTCCAGGCATGGGTCGGCGCCCGTTGATCCACCCCTGCCGTTTGCCAGAGCGATGCCCCGGTAGGCCATGAGCAGTGGCCTTCCCCCCTGAGCGATAACAACAATAATTTGAGGGAAGTCGTCATGAAAGAAAGTCTGAAAATAGCCGGCGCATTTGTCGGCGTCATTGTCGGTGCAGGGTTCGCCTCCGGTCGGGAGCTGCTACTGATGTTCGTGGATTTCGGCGTCTGGGGGCTGCTGGGTTCGGTGGTCAGCGCCGCGCTCTTCATCTTTCTCGGCATGGCGTTGGCGGGCATGGGCAGCCGGCTGCGGGCAAAGTCCCACAAGGACGTAGTGCATGCGTTGTGCGGACGCTACCTGGGGACCTTTGTCGACCTGATGATCACCTTTTTCATGTTTGCGGTAACGGTGGTCATGCTGGCCGGGGGTGGCGCCTTGCTGGAACAGCAGTTCGGCATTCCCGCCCTGTTCGGCAGCGCTGGGGTGACGCTGATCGTGGTCGCCATCGTGTGCCTGGATGTGAAGAAGGTCATTGGCATGATCGGCGCCGTCACGCCGCTGCTGGTCCTGACAGCGGCAGGCGTGGCCCTGTATGGCGTCGCCACCCGGGGCCTGAGTTTCGGTGAACTCAACCAACTGGCCAGCCAGCAAGACCCTGGCGCGAGCCATTGGCTGCTGGGCGCGTTGTTGTATGTGTCCTACAACATCGTGGCCGGGGTGCCGTTTCTTGCGATCATGGGCGGCGCCGCCAAATCCGAGAAACAGGCGATCTGGGGTGGCATTTTCGGCGGAGCATTACTGGGGCTGTTGATGTTGGTAATGAGCCTGGGTCTGCTGTCACGCCTGGACAGCGTGGCGGAACTGCCCATGCCCATGCTGTCCATCGCCACTGAGGTTTCGCCGGCCCTCGGCCTGCTGATGGCGTTGATCATTTTCCTGATGATCGTCAATACGGCCGTGGGGACCTTGTATTCCTTTTCGGCCCGATTGCTGCCGGCAGGCACACGTACATTCCGCATTGGCTCGGCAGCCTTCGGTGCATTGGCATTCGCTGGCAGCCTGGTGGGATTTGTCAGCCTGGTGGGCCAGGTCTATCCACTGTTCGGTTACCTGGGCTTTTTGCTGATTGGTGCAGTGGTCGTGGGTTGGCTACGCGTAGGGGGATTGTGGCTGGCCAGTAACGGTAGATGATTCGGTACACCTGCGCCGCACACAAAAGCTAACCGAGCAAGGCCTGGGGCCCTGCTCGGTCAGGGTCTAAAGCAGCGTCCAGGTGTAACTGAGGATCAACCGGTTCTCATTGATATCGCTGCGGTAGTTTGAGCGCGCCATCACATTGCGTACCCGAATCCCCAGGCCACTGAGCACGCCGCTTTGCACGGCATACCCGATATCCAGGTCACGCTCGCGGTCCCGGCCCTCGTAGCCGCCGCCGGTGTTGACGTTGTCGCCGGTGATATAGCGCACCGTGGTAGTCAGCCCCGGCACCCCGAATGCCGCGAAGTTGTAGTCATAGCGCACCTGCCAGGAGCGCTCGTCGGTATACGCAAACTCGTAGGTGGGGACTTCGTTGCCCAATGGCGTGACATTGGCAAATACCCGGGGGAAGGCGCTGTCGCCGTACATCGCCTGGTACCCCACGTAAAAGGTATGGCCACCGCGCCTGGCCGACAGCAGCGAGAAAAACGCCTGGTTGTCGATCTTGCCGAGTAACTGCTCGCCCTCCTCGCGCGCTGTGTAGTAACCCAGGTTGGCGCCCAGCACCCACGTCCCGAACGGCTGGCTGTGCTTGAGGCCGATAAAGTCCTGGGCGTAGATGTCCTGCAACTGGCCATGCCAGAGGCTGACACTGGTGCGTTCGCGATTAAACGCGTAGTCGCCGCCGACATAATTGAAGGCATCGCTCTGAGCCCCACGCTGCGGCACATGGCCGAGCATGGCGATCATCTTGCCGTCACCGGCCTCGTTGCGCAGGCTGGTGGTGCTCAGGTGCCCCGCCTGCAGGGTCAGCCCCGTGATTTCATTGGAGCTGAGACTGAGTCCCTGATAACTCGGCGGCAGCAAGCGAATGTCGCTGAACGCCAGCACCGGCAGGTTCGGCTGCAATTCCCCAACCTTCAGTTCGCTACCGGATAACCGCGCCTTGAAGGTCAAGCCCAGGCGGCTGTAGTCGTCGGCAGCGCGGCCGTCGTCCTTGACCGGCAACAAGCCGCTATTGACCCGGTCCGGACTGCTGTCGAGCTTGAGGCCCAGGGTGCCCAGCGCATCCAGGCCAAAGCCAATGGGGCCGGGGGTATACCCGGATTTGTAAGTCAGGATAAACCCCTGGCCCCACTCCTGGGCCTGGGACTGTTGGTTGGCGCCGACAATATCGGAGAAGTCGCGGCTGAAGTAATAGTTGCGGGCCTGCAAGGTAGCCGTGGAACCCGCGAAAAAACCACCCTCGCCCGCCGTTGCCGCAAGGGGCAGCCCTAGCAGGGAAAGCCAGATACGTTGTGTGTGCATGTCGTTGCTCTTTGTTTTTATTATCGACAGGTCGGACAGTTACAGCGCCTGGGCGGCGGGCAACCGGATAGCGGTGCGCCGCTCATTCAAGGCGAACACCGTCATGGCCAGGGCCGCAATGGCACCGGGCACGGCAAAGGCCATGAAGTTCAGTTGCAGCGGCAGCTCGATCGCCATCAGCGCGCCGCCTAACAGTGGGCCGACGATGGCGCCATTGCGCCCGATGCCGGAGGCCCAGCCCAGGCCAGTGGCGCGAATCGACAAGCCATAGAGTTGCGCCGCCCCCGCATACAGAAGGATTTGCGTGCCGATGGTGGTGGCACCCGCAATAAAGATCAGCAGGTACAAGACCGGCATCGGGCTGTTGATGCCCAGCAGGCTGATGGAAACCACGGCGGCAACAAAGAAGCAGATCACCACTTTCACCAGGTTCAGCCGATCCCCCAACCGCCCGCCAATCAACGCCCCGGCCATACCGCCCAGGTTCAGGGCAATCAGGAACGACAAGCTCGACCCGAGGCTGTAGCCAGCCCCGGCCATCAACTTGGGCAGCCACGAACTCAAGGCATAGACCATCAACAGGCAGCAGAAAAACGCGGTCCAGATCATCGCCGTACGCATGGCCAGGCCATGGCGGAACAGCTCCACCACCGACGCGCCTTTGCTCTTGACGTCCGCGATGAGCAGTTCATCCCCGGCGTTGATCGGGGTGTCTGGCGACAGGCGATTAAGCAGCACTCGGGCCTGCTCTACACGGCCCTGGCGGATCAGAAAGCCAATGGATTCGGGCAACCACAGCACAATCACCGGCAACAGCAGCAGTGGGATGACGGCGACAAAAAACATCGACGACCAGCCATAGGCCGGCAGCATGAAAATCCCCACACTGGCGGCGAGCATGCCACCCAGGGAATAGCCGCTGAACATGAAGGCCATCAAGGTGCTGCGCACTTTTTTCGGCGCATATTCGTTGATCAGCGCCGCCGCGTTGGGCATCAGCCCACCACAGCCAAGCCCGGCGATAAACCGGCAGATGCCGAACTCCGTAGGGCTGCTGGCAAAGCCGTTGATCACCGTGGCAATGCTGAACAACGCAAAGCAAAAGACGATGCCTTTCTTGCGCCCGAAGCGGTCCGCCAGGGTGCCGAAGATCAGCGCGCCGAACATCATGCCGAACAGCGCATAACTGCCCAGGGCGCCGGCCTGCAGGGGCGTCAGCCCCCACTCGCGCATGATCGATGGCAAGACCACGCCATAGATAAACAAGTCATAGCCATCAAAGATCAACAGCAAGGCACACAGGCTGACAACCAGCCAATGGAAGCGATTGAAAGGGGCATTGTCGATAATCGAATGAACGTCATGGGTACGCATGGCAGTGCTCTCTTTATTGTTGTTGTGAGTCAATGTCTGCAGGTAACGGTGAATCAGCCGAGGTCGCCACCTCCTACCGGCAAGGTCACGCCGGTGATATAGGAGGCCTCGTCAGAGGCCAGAAATAGAATCGCGCCCGCTTGCTCGTCGATGCTGCCGTAGCGTTTCATCGGGCTGCTGTCGAGGGTCTGGTCGACGATCTGCTGGTACCACACGCGCTCCTGCTCGCTTTGCGGCTGGCTGTTGCGCGGGATGCGCCGCGGTGGGGCCTCGGTGCCGCCCGGTGCGGTGGCATTGACACGGATGCCGCTGCCGGCGGTCTCCAGGGCCAGGCACGCGGTCAGGGCATTGACCCCGCCCTTGGCCGCGCCATAGGGCACCCGATTGACCCCGCGTGTGGCGACCGAAGACACATTGACGATGGCCCCACTGCCCTGCTCCAGCATGTAGGGCAGCACGCAATGGCAACACCACAGCGTGGGGAACAGCGAGCGGCGCACTTCGGCTTCGATTTGCGCTACCGCGTAGAACTCAAAGGGCTTGGCCCAGATAGTCCCGCCGACGTTGTTGATCAGAATGTCGATGCGCCCAAACCGCACCTTGGCGGCGGCCATGACCTCGGCACACGCGGCATGTTGCTCAAGGTCGGCGATCAGGGTCAGCAGCCGTGCATGCTGCAACTCATGCACCAGCTCCGAGCGATCGACCGCAACCACCCAGGCGCCCTCCGCCAGCAACCGCTCGGCCACGCGCCGGCCGATGCCCTGGGCGGCGCCGGTAACCAGCGCTACCTTGGTGTCAAAACGTGGATTCATGCTGATCTCCTCACGCGGCGTCAGAACTTGCGACGGCATTGGCGGTGAATTTCTCGTAATGGAAGCTGGCCGGGCTCACGCCTTGGTGCTTGAAGTGTTGGCGCACCGCATCGACCATCGGCGGCGGCCCGCACAGGTAGACATCGACATCGCCGTCGTGGAGCGCCTCGCGGGCCATATGCTGGGTGACATACCCCTGGCGCGGGTGCGCGGTCTGCGGGTCGGCCACGCAAGTGACAATCGTGAGCTGGGGCAAGCGCGCGGCGAAGGCCTCAAGGGCCTCAAGCAGGACCAGGTCCTGATCCCGCGTTACCCCGTAGATCAGTGTGATCGGCCGAGTTTCCCCGCGCCGCGCCAACACCTCAAGCATCGACAGAAACGGCGCCAGACCGGTGCCGCCGGCCAATAACAACAGGGGCCGCACCACCTCGCGCAGGTAAAAACTGCCCAGTGGTCCAGTCATCGGCACGCGATCGCCCGGCTGGGCGCGTTCCAGCCAGCTGCTCATCAAACCGCCCGGCACATGCTTGATCAGGAAACTCGCGTGCGTATCGCCAGGGCGGCTGCTGAATGAATAGGAGCGCGTCTGCCCACTGTCGGGCACACCGATATTCACGTACTGGCCGGGTAAAAACACCGGCGCCTGGTCCAATGCAAAGCTCACCTCCAGCGCGGCATCGGCGTGGCGGGTAATGCTCGCCAGCGTCGCGGCAAACTGCGTGGTGCCGGTCTTGCACGCACTGGACGGCAGCGGCACGGCAATCACGCAATCGGATTGCGGCACCATCTGGCAGGTCAGCACCTGGCGTTCCCGGGCTTCGTCGGCGCTCAGGGCGTCGTCGATATAGTCGTCACCCAAGTCGTAGGCGCCGGTTTCACAATGGCATTTGCAGGTACCGCACACCCCGTCGGAGCAGTCCATGGGCAGGTTGATGCGTTGGCGAAAGGCGGCGTCGAGGACCTTCTCCCCCACCTTGCAGTCGATGAAGCGGGTCACCCCATCTTCGAAGTTCAGGGCAATGGCATAGCTCATGGCGGTGTCCTCAGATGTGGTAGATGTCGATGACCTGGTGGATGTAATCGTTTTTCAGCACCACCTTCTTGCGCGTGATCAGCGGCTGCTCGCCACTGATATCCAGGCCATAGAAGGACGTCCCGAAATAGCTGTCCGTGGTCTTGTAGCGGTGGCTGAGGGTGTGCCAGTTGAAACGCAGCTCTACGTGCGCGCCATCGTCGGCCAGCACTTCGAGGTTGCCGAGCAGGTGCACCGTGCGCGGCTCGGGCGTGCTGGCGCTGGATCGCTCGGTCTTGATCCGGAAGATCCGGTCTTCCAGGCCGTCGCGGCTGGGGTAGTAGATCAGTGAGATTTCGCTGTGCGGGTCTTCGGTGAGGGTGTCGTAGTCGTCCCAGGCGGGCATCCAGAACTCCACTTTGGGCGAGTAACACGCCAGCCATTCATCCCACTGGCGGTCATCCAGCAGACGCGCTTCGCGGTAGAGAAAATCCAGCAGGCGGTCACGGGACAGGCTCATGGCTGCACCTCCCGGTCGCTGGCGATCAGGCCCCGCTGTTCGCGCTCGATTGCGCGCTGCAGGCTTGCGGCCCAATGCGCATGCTGGCGCACGAACAAGCCTTCGTCTTCGGTCTTCACCCCGCTCAGTTGCGGGTGCATGCCCATGGCCCTGGCGTTGTCGTCGGCCCCCTCCACCCACTGTTTGGCGCCACGGCTCAGGTCATTCCACAGGGTGGTCGCCCCCTGGTAGCCGGTCTGGCAGGCGCGGAACTCCTCCAGGTCATCCGGGGTGCCCATGCCGCTGACGTTAAAGAAGTCTTCGTACTGGCGAATCCGCGTCGCCCGCTCCTGGGCGCTTTCGCCGATCGGCGCCATGCAATAGATGGTCACTTCGGTCTTGTCCACCGCGAGGGGCCGCACCACACGGATCTGCGTGGAGAACTGGTCCATCAGGTACACATTGGGGTAGAGGCACAGGTTGCGGGTCTGGTCGACGATAAAGTCCGCACGCGCCTTGCCCAGGCGCTCGGCCAATGCTTCGCGGTGGGCATGCACCGGACGCACCTCGGGGTTGAGCAAGCGCGTCCACAGCAGGATATGCCCGTGATCGAAGGCGTAGACCCCGCCCAGGCTTTTCGACCAGCCATTGGCATCGACCGTGCGCGTGCCTTCGGCCTCGTAATTGCGCCGGCCCATGGTCGCCGAGTAGTTCCAGTGCACGGAACTGACGTGGTAACCGTCGGCACCGTTCTCGATCTGCAGCTTCCAGTTGCCGTCGTAGACATAGGATGAACTGCCGCGCAGCACCTCCAGGCCCTGGGGAGCCTGGTCAACCATCTGGTCGATGATAACGCGGGTCTCGCCCAGGTAATCACTCAGTTCCGGCACCGCGTCGCTGAGGCTGCCGAACAGAAAACCGCGGTAGTTTTCAAAGCGCGCCAGGCGCTTGAGGTCATGGGAGCCGTCACAGTCGAAGCTGTCCGGGTAGGCCCCGGTCTTGCCATCCTTGACCTTGAGCAGCTTGCCGGCGTTGCTGAAGGTCCAGCCGTGGAATGGGCAGGTGAAGGAGCCCTTGTTGCCCTGCTTGCGCCGGCACAACATGGCGCCGCGATGGGCACAGGCGTTGACCAGGCCATGCAGGGTGCCCTGTTTGTCGCGGGTGATCACCACCGGCTGGCGGCCAATCCAGGTGGTGTAGTAGTCGTTGATTTCCGGCACCTGGCTTTCATGGGCCAGGTACAGCCACCCGCCTTCGAAGATGTGCTTGATCTCCAGGGCAAACAGCTCGGGGTCGGTAAAGATGTCGCGGCGGCAGCGGAACACCCCGGTAGCGGGATCTTCCTGAACGGACTCGCGCAGTTGTGCAGCGAGGCGCTCGAGTGTACTGGTCATGGGGCAGGCCCTCCGTTGTTCTTGTATCAGGCGCCCTCACCGTACGTGTTCGTCCTGTTCCTCAATATCCGCTTCCTGCAAATCAGTATCCGGCTGGCGCAAGCCGCTTAGCGATGGCGCTTCCAGGTCTGCGAAGGCAGCTCACCAAAGCGTTTGCGATAGGCCTCGGAGAAGCGCCCCAGGTGCATAAAGCCATGGTCCAGTGCCACCTCCGTCACACTGCGCGCGGTAGTCAGTTGCAAACGCGCATGCACCCGCTCCAGCTTGCGCTGGCGCACATAATCACGGGGCGACAGGCCCACCTGGCGTTCGAACAGGCTATACAGCGAACGCTCACTGACCTTGGCCACCGCCATCAACTGCTCGATGCTGATGTCCTCGCCCAAGTGTCCCTCGATAAACTCGCGCACGGCCTCAAAACCGCCGCCTTGCGCCGCCTGGGGAACCACCCGCAACACATTGCTGGCCAGCAGCGCCAACAGCTTATTGGCCACAATCCGCTCATACAGGCCCTGCACCTCAGGCTCGGCGGCGTTTTCCGCCTCATGGCAGATCAGCCCCAGTAACTGCAGAAAACCGTCCATCTCACTCAGCGCCCGGCGTGCATCCGCAAAGCGAATACCCGGCTGCGGCAGCGTCCAGTGCTGCGCCAGGCAAGCGTTTTCCAACAGACGCACCGGCAACTTGATGATGAATTTTTCGCAGTCGGCGGAATAGGTCAGGTCCACCGGGTCATCCGGGTTGATCAGCAAGATCTCCCCCGGTCCGAAGACCTGCTCCCCGCCCCGGGAATTGGAGCGGCAGTGGCCTGTCAGCAGGATCTGCAAGTGATAAATGGTTTCCAGCGCCACCGACGTGACCCTGACCGGCGCGCCATAGCTGATACGGCACAAGTCCAGGCTGGAAAAGGTCCGGTGACTGATACTCGCCATCGGCCGGCCCTTGGGCGGCAGGCGGATACAGTGGCTGCCCACATGCTGGTTGACATAGTCCGACACGGCATAGGCATCGGCGCCCTGGAAAATCTGGCTGCGCTCACTCAATAGCACGGTCATGGTGCGCCTCTTTATCGTTATTGGCCTCAGGCTGAGGCGTGATGCCGCGACCGTCCAATATGGATAAGGTCTGACGGGATACCTGGGAGGTATGGTCGGCTTTGCGTGGGGCGATAATCCGCACTAGGCCGGGCATCATGCGGCGCACGACCGCTTGGGGGGCGACATGTCTTGATACGTGTTCCGTAGCGCCTTAGATCAGAAGTGCGCTCATGGGACGTGCTGCCACTTTTTATAAACGGGCGCGGGTTGCGGACTTCGAGGTGGGCTAGTCTCGGCCCTCGACAAGCGGGGTCAATATCTCCAGAAAACAGGAGTTACGAGTACCAACACCGTCAGGATTTCCAACCTTCCCAGAAGCATGCCAACGGTCAGTAGCCATTTTGCGGCATCCGGTAATGATGAGAAGTTACCGGCCGGGCCAATGATTGTGCCAAGCCCCGGCCCGACGTTACACACCGCAGTAGCGGCACCGCTCAACGCGGTTGTCCAATCAAGCCCGATGAGCGCCAGGCCCAAGGCAATCGCGGCAATGGTGATGGTGAAGAAAAACGAGAAGGTCAATAGCGAGCGCACGATCTCTTCGTCGATGGGATGGCCGTTGTATTTTTTCTGAATCACGGCTCGAGGGTGGATCAACTGCTTCAAGCTACTGACCAGTAGAGCGGCAGCCACCTGAAAACGGAAGATTTTAAGCCCGCCTGCAGTGGAGCCGGAACAACCACCCACGAACGTCAGATAGAAAAACAGCAAGACCGCGAAGCTGCCCCACAAGGTGTAGTCGCCAACAGCAATTCCGGTGGTCGTGACCACCGAGGTCACGTTGACTGCCACGATACGAAACGCATCCCACCACCCGTAATCGCTGTGAAAATACAGCCAGGTTCCCACGGCCAGCGATGTGACAAGCAAGAATCCAATAAATCCGCGTACTTGGTGATCCTTGATCAGCGCACGCCGATTACCCCGCAATGTGGCGACGTACAAGGTGAACGGCATACTGCCCAGAATCATGATGGCCACTGCCACCCAGTGAATCGTTGGTTGTGTCCAATGCCCGAGTGAGGCATCGGAAGTTGAGAACCCGCCGGTAGAGATCAACGACATTGCGTGGTTGATCGCGTCAAATGGCGTCATTCCAGCGAGCCAGAGCGCGATTGCGCCGATGCCAGTAAGCCCGCAATAGAGCAGCAGGATGTACTTGGCGCCCACATGGGAACGCGGCGTCATTTTCTCTGACCAGTCTGAGGACTCTGTCTGGAACAGCCGCATGCCACCCACTCGTAACAGTGGAAGGATCGCCACCGCCATGCCAATAAATCCTATGCCTCCCAACCAATGCAGCATGGAGCGCCAGATCAACAAGCCGGGAGATGAGGTGTCCAGGCCACTGAGTACAGTCGAGCCGGTGGTTGTGATGCCAGACATCGTTTCAAAAAACGCGTCGGTGTAACTGATGTCAGTGATGAACAGCATTGGCAACGCTGCGAAGGTGCACACCACCACCCAACTGCCCGTCGTCAGCAGATACATATCTCTCGGGCGAAGCTGACCAGTATCCGGGCGCCCCCGGACGACCAACAGGAGGCCACAGATGAGGGTAATCAAACTCGACCAGAGAAATGCCGACAGATCGTCGCTACGGCCGTAGACCACCAGCGTGATCATGGGAATAGCCATGCTTATGGCCAGCGTGACCAGAAAAATGCCTAAGATAAATCCAATAAGCCGAATTGCTGCGAGGGACATGAGGCGCGTTCCAAATTATCACCGCGCAGTATTCGATGCCGAACCTGGAAGCTCCGTAAATTTTGCGTAAAATTTTCACGAGCAAGCCGTCAGACTGCGTGCGTCAAAGACAGCTTTTGGCCCAGAGCAATTCAACCAGCAGCATGCTGCCAAACCGGTATGACCTCATCACGTAGCCGGGTACCCGACTCGCTTAAAGCATCTGCATTTCAGTCGCCATTATTATTTCCCCATTTAATAACGAAAAAGCTCGTTGTAAAGATAAAAAATTATCTGTATTGCCAACATTCAAAACTAGAATCGACCATCCAATTCGCTAGAGGCGAATAGATCGAGGAAAGACATTTCTTAATATTACAGAGCGAAGCACGAATAATTTAGTTAGGCTGGTCTTGTTTTGAACGTATACAACAGGATGTGCCGTGTGAAGCCCCTAGCGACAAACCCAAGATTCGCCATTGTCTTAGCTGTTTTTTATACACTATCGATGGTTCTTGCGGCCAAAGTAACTTACCTGATGATTTTTTCCCATGAGTTCCTGGCCAGCGAAGGCCGCAAACGAACAACGCGAATGATTGAAACGATCCCCGTTCGCGGGACTATATTCGACAGATTCAGTCAGCCGTTGGCAGTTTCCACACCGGTGAGCACCTTGTGGGTAAACCCTAAACAGTTTGACCCAACAAATCAGCAAGCAGCCCTACTCAAAGAACATCTTGACATCAATGAATCACTAACAAAAAACCTAACACTAAACACTCAAAACAAATCCTTTGCCTATTTGGCCAGAAGGATTGATCCCCAGCTGGCGAACACGATAATGGAACTATCTATTCCTGGCGTTTATGAACGCCAGGAATACAAGAGATACTACCCTCAATCCTCGATGCTTGCTCAGTCAATAGGCTTCACCAATATTGACCAGAACGGTATCGAAGGTATCGAATTAATGTATAACCATAAACTTTCTGGCCTGCCTGGCATAGAAGAGCACACGTTAAACCTACACAAGCGAGCCACCCGTGAAATCGTTGTGCACAAACCCTTTACTCCGGGAGACAATCTGCATTTGACGATTGACTCCACACTTCAACATTACGTTGAAAAAGCACTACTGAAAGCCCTCATGAAAAATGCAGCCAAGTCTGCAAGTGCGATCCTTATACACGCTAAAACAGGTGAGATATTAGCACTCTCTACAATGCCCTCCTTCAATCCCAATGCACGCAAAAGCTTCAACGCGGAGCTTATTCGAAATCGCGTTTTCACTGATGTGTATGAGCCCGGCTCAGTGATAAAACCATTCAGTATGGCAGCCGTTCTGACGGCTAAAATAATTGACAAAGACGCCATTATTCAAATAGCACCAGGATTCGTAAAGATAAATGGATATACCATTAGGGATGTAGGCAGAGACAGCCAATTGGATTTGGCGGGAATTATCCGCCGCTCTTCAAATGTAGGCATGAGCAAGGTCGCGATTCCGACAGGTGGCGCAGTCATCTCGCAATTGCTTACTGAGTTGGGATTCGGAATCAACACCGCTATCTACTTCCCCGGAGAAAGCGTCGGGACGGTTCCAGTCAACCGGGTGTGGTCCGACATTGCTACAGCGAGCCTCTCATACGGATACAGCTTGTCTGTCAACTTGGCACAACTGGCTCAAGCCTATACCGTCTTTGCGAATGACGGGAATCTAGTTCCACTATCAATAATCAAAGGCGAGGCAAAGCCGTCACGCAACGTCATAAGTCCGGAGGTCGCCAACAGTGTTCTAAGCATGATGGTGCAGGCCGTGGATGGCCCTGGAGCAGGTGGAAAGCGCGCAGCCATCGACGGTTATACAATTGCAGGCAAAAGCGGCACGTCACGCAAGGCATCCAGCGGCGGATATCAAAACAATAAATATAGAGCCATGTTCGTAGGTATCGCTCCGGCCAACGCGCCGGAATTCATAATGGCCATAATCGTAGATGAACCCACTGCCGGAGGCTATTTCGGGGGAGCTATTGCGGCACCGATTTTTAAGGAGGTCCTTGAAGACGCTCTTCGGATCAGAAATATTCCGAGTGATGAGCGTCGTTCTACTCGCGCCACGCCTGGGCGTGCTGGGGCCCCATCGCCCGCGATGTTTACGACGCCTATACACTCGCAGCCACTATTGCGAGCCCATATACCCGCAACGGGTTGAACGCTCAGTCTGAACTGGGCAGTAAGCTGGGTTCCCAATGATGAGTTGGATGTGGGCCAGCTTTCCGAGTGCAACTCAATGATCATTGCTAGGGAGCCATTTCTCGCAGCAACGCGGCTAGCGATGAAACGGCAACAGCCCCTAGAGCTGAAAGCGCGAGATGTTCTCTCGCAATGTCACGCTGGTGCGTGCCAATCCTTCGCTTTCCTGCTGAGCGCTGCGGAAGGCTGCAGCGGATTGCTCGGCGCTTTCGCTGACGGTCACGATGCCCCGGCTGATCTGCTCGGCAACGGTACTCTGCTGCTCGGCGGCAGCGGCGATTTGATGGTTCATGCCGTTGATCCGCTCGATCATGGTGACGATCGTGCTTACCGCGTCACCGGCCTCGGAAACGCCGGACACCGACTGCGCACTGGAGTACTTGCAGCGTTGCATATGCTGCGAGGTCTCATCGGCAATTTTCTGCAGACTGGCGATCAGCCCCTCAATCTCTGAGGTGGCCTTCTGGGTACGCTGAGCCAGGCTGCGCACCTCGTCGGCTACCACCGCGAAGCCGCGTCCGGCCTCGCCAGCACGGGCAGCCTCGATGGCAGCGTTGAGCGCCAGCAGGTTGGTCTGGTCAGCCACCGACTTGATCACTTCAAGCACGCCGCCGATATTGCCGGTTTCATTCTTCAGCCGGCTCATGGCCATGTTGGACTGTTCGATTGTCTCGGCCAGTTCGCCGATCATGTTCACGGCATCTTTGGCCTTCTGCTGGCTGTACAGGGCCGCGCTATCGGCCTCGCTGGCGGCACTGGCGGCGGATTCGGCATTGCGCGCGACATCCTGCACGGTGGCGGCCATTTGGTGAACGGCGGTGACGATCTGCTCGACCTCGCACTGTGCCACGGCCACGCTTTCGGCGTTTCTCAGGCTCGACTGGCTAAGCTCCTGGCTGGATTCGGCCACGGTCTGTGAGGACAGGTTTATGCCCTTGGTCATGTCCCGCAGGTTCTCCTGCATGCTCAGCAAGGCGGCCATGATGCTGGCTTGTGGTGGCTCAATCGTGCGCTCGCTAGCGCGCAAATCGCCCTGGGCAACTCGCTGGGCGAGCTGGTTGAGTTCACTCGGTTCGGCACCCAGTGCGCGCAGCAGGTTACGGCTGATGACGTAGCCCAGTACCGCTGCTAGCAAGACGGCCAGCGCCGTAATGGCGAGCAGCAGGTTGCGTTGTGACAGATAATTTGCGTCATTTTCGCTGACCTGCAGGTCTGCCTTCTGGTTGGTGTAGCTCAGGTATTCGCCAATTGCCCGGGTCAGCTCGGCCAGCAATGGTGTGCACTGCTCGCTGACCATGCGCATGGCCTCATCGTTTTCACCCTTGAACAGGTGTTCGGCAATGGTGTGCGCTACCGGTTTGTAGCGGCTCTCGACCTGCTCGATGGTTGAGAACAGCTCACGTGATCTGGGCGACACATCATCATGGGTATCAATTGCCTGGCGTAGCGCGGCGAGGCTGCTGGCCACCGTTTGTTCGTTAAGGGCAATCGCGCCCCGCTGCTGTCCTCTCGCAGTGACATTGCTGTTCAAGGCGATGTTACGCAGGGCAATCGCGCGCTGGGCGGCGGCGTCGTTCAGTGTGTTGGCCAGGCGGGTACGTGCATCAACGCCATTAACGTAGAGAAAAAAATCCTTATTGCTGTTAGCCAGGGCGTACAGCGAGATCGCGGCGATCAGCAACATAAACGCGACCAGGCTGGCATAGCCGGCATAGAGACTGGTGCGTGTAGAGAACCGGAGAGTGTGCGATGGCATGATGTACCTGCGTAATGAGAGGAGCAATTAAGGGACACCTGCAAGGGTATGTATTCGCCCCTGGTCCGCATCCTGCGCAGGTATTCTTTTGTTCATCGGCAACGAGTAGCGGCGTTGTTTCCTGGCCAGCGATACTTGTACAAGAATTTATTCCTGTACAACTCTTGTACAGATATATTTGGATGATGTCGTCATGACATCACTCCATCCCGATGAACGGTTAGTCACCTCCGGTTTCTGACAGGCGCGAGAAATAGAGGTCGGGCTGACTGTCGCCAACGTCAGCGATAGCTCGAAAGCGCTCCTTTCTCTGACAACATCGCCCTAGCCCGCGCTCAACCCCCACAACACATCCAACACATGCTGCGTCGGCCGCTCGACGTCCCCACCACGGTGGGCAATACCGAGTTGACGCCACAATAAAGGCTGTAATGGCCGCATGACGATCCGGGTATCGGGCAATGGCGTGGAGGCTTCATGGGGCAACAACGTCGCACCGTAACCGGCCGCCACCAGGCTTTTGATCGCATCGTTGTAGTTCAGTTGAATACGCGGCGTGGGCTGGCGTCCATCACTGGCGAACCACTCCGAGGTCAAGCGCGAAAGCCGAGTAGTGTTGTCATTCAGAATCAATGGCTGAGCGGCCAGCCAACCAGGGCTCACAACCTCCGGGCATTCCCAGCGTGCCGGCAAGAAAGCCATGACCGGGTCCCGCCGCCATGGTTCGATCCGCAATGCCTTCACCGGGGTCTGTGGCAGCGCGACCAGACCGATCTCCAAAGAGCCCTCGGCAAGCTTCTTCAAGGTTTCCTGCGACGTGAGCACCGCGACCTGCACATCAATAGCGGGATGGCGTTGGCTCAAGGTCTCCAACGCTTGCGGCAACAACTGCGCGATAGCCCCCGTGGAGGCACCCAGCCGCACACGCCCGGCCAAGCCCTGCACCTGACGCTCCACATCCTCAAGCGCCTGCTCGGCATCCGCCAACAGGCGCCGCGCGCGGTCCACCAGGGTTCCTCCTATCGCCGTAGGCTGCACGCGCCCACGCGTGCGCGACAACAGCTTGCCGCCAACCCGCGACTCCAGGTCGGCGATATGCAAACTCACCGTGGGGGGCGCCAGGTGCAGTGCACGGGCCGCCTCGGCAAACGAACCCAGGTCGGCAATGGCCACCAACGTGCGCAGACGGTCCAGGCTGATTTCGCGCATGATCACTCATCCTTCAGAAAAACTGAATCTCATCGTTTGGAAATTCAACTTTTCCTATCTTAACCCCGCGCTGAAGATTGGAACTCCTGATTTCCTATGTCCGAGAGCATTCCATGGCAAGCCCCCTTGTATTCATCGACGGCGACCAAGGCACCACCGGGTTGCAAATCCATCAACGTCTACGCGACCGGACCGATCTGCGGCTCATCACGCTCAGCCCCGAACACCGCAAGGACCCGCAACGTCGCGCCGAAATCATCAACGCCTGCGACATCGCGATTCTCTGCTTGCCCGACCAAGCCGCACGCGACGCCGTAGCGAGCATCGAAAACCCCGCCGTTCGGGTGATCGATGCGAGTTCGGCGCACCGCACTCATCCAGACTGGACCTATGGTTTTGCGGAGATGAACTCGCAGCAGGCCCAACACATCGCCCTGGCGCGGCGGGTCAGCAACCCCGGTTGCTATCCCACGGGGGCGATAGGGTTGCTGCGCCCATTGCTGGAGGCCGGGTTGCTGCCCAGGGACTTCCCGACGAACATTCATGCGGTGTCGGGCTATTCCGGAAAAGGCCGCGTCGGCGTGCAAGAGCATGAGGGAGAAGGCGCATCACAGGCGCCGTCGTTTCAGGTTTATGGCCTGGGGCTGGCACACAAACATATTCCGGAAATTCAGCAGCAAAGCGGCCTGACGGAACGGCCGATGTTTGTGCCGGCCTATGGGGCTTTTCGTCAGGGGATCGTGCTGACCATACCGTTGCAACTTCGGTTGTTGGCGCCGGGCGTGGATGCGCTGCGATTGCATGCGTGCCTTATGCAGCACTACATCGGTGCGGAGCATGTACAGGTGATGTCGATGCAAGAGTCTAAAGAGTTGACGCACCTTGATCCTCAGGCGCTTAACGGGACGGACAGTTTGCGCTTGGTGGTGTGTGAAAATGATGAGATGGGGCAGGTTTTGTTGGCTGCGGTGTTTGACAATCTTGGGAAGGGAGCCGCTGGAGCGGCGGTGCAGAATCTGGACTTGATGGTTGCAGGAAGCCGTTTGCAATCCAGTCGGGCTTGGGGTTAAACGGTCGTCCACGGCAGGCAGCAATCGGCCAGAAGCAGACGCTGGACAGGACAGCTACCCAACCTCGACTAGATTCTAATTCGATCTGCTCAATCGCCGTACTGCTGAGGTTTCGTCGCTGGCGGATGCACATGTTTTGACGGAAAATTCGGTGCTTTAGATATTAGCCGCCAAGGAACGGACATGGCATTGACCAGCAAGATCACTCCCTACAACCCAACTTGGCCCGCCCGCTTTCTGGCAGACATGCCACTCATCGCTTCGGCCTTTGGCGATGAACTGATTGCCATACACCACGTTGGAAGCACCTCTGTTCCAGGCCTCGCGGCGAAGCCCGAGATCGATGTTCTTATCGAGGTTCACGATCATCGCAATGCCTCGGCGAGGGACGAGATGTTGATGGGGTTGGGATATGTACGAGGAAGTGATCTATCGGAAGGGCATCATTTCTATCGGCGTAATGTGGATGAGATTCGCACGCACAAGCTCCACGCTTGTACCCGTGGCCACCTTACGATCACCCAGATGCTGGGGTTCAGATATTTGCTTAGGCGCGATGCCTCGATCCGCCAGCAGTATGAAGCGCTGAAACTTCAGTTGGAGTCGAGCAATACGGGTGGGATGGCTGAGTATCTGGAGAAAAAGTCTCCGTTTATTATCGCGGCGCTACTTCATGCCGGTATATCCATTCCTGAATGACCGAGGGGTCGCTGAGCGACCCTGGTATCAATTGTCCGGTTTGGGTCGATTGCTGCCATGAATCGCCCCGGGTTTCGTAGACACCTCCATGCCTTAAACTGAGGCCAATCAGGAGGTGCCATGAGCAACCCACGTTATCCCGAAGAATTCAAAATCCAAGCGGTCAATCAAGTGACCGAAAAGAA
>NZ_JAARMC010000059.1:0-743 GCF_012985595.1 Pseudomonas sp. WS 5411 | reverse complement strand
CCCGGGGGATCCTTGGACCGTTAATTCATATATCGAAGTAGCAGGTTGTTGCCCCGCCTGATGTTGCCACTACTTGCTCATGACAGTTTTTTTAGGCAATGCAAACTACTATTTGATATTTTTTTCCAAGTACAGTTGTAGGGTACTCCTTATACTGATTCTTCTGAGCCTGTACGGGGAGCATTAGGTACTGATGTAGTAGGAGTTGAGCTTCACAAATTCACCAGGTAAGCCCAAATTTATTTTCTGCTTGGACAGGTCCACCTCACATGGGTCTGTCTAATATATTAAAAGAGGGATTTTCTTTGCTGTATTGCAGCCCAGTATATCTGTTACTTACAGTAGTAGTCCATTATTGCTGGCCTAGGGGCTTTTGCTCCTACACGAACACCACTCTGTAAAATTTGAGGTCGTCCTTAGAGTCAAACCATTCATGGAGCGCTCTGTGCATCTACCAACTATCGCTAAGCATTCACTTGGTTGGTTTAAGTGGAGGCAACTCCATTATCTTCTAGCATACCCTTCCCAGGCTACATGTAGAAAGAGATCTGTTGGGCCCCACTATTTTTTCACCCAGGGAAGCCTACTTTAGTTATAGCTTGCCAGAGATTTTCTGTGTCATGTAGAAGTCATCCACTTTTAACACCAGGAGGTGGATGTGGGGCCAGGAAATATGTCAATAACGATACGGGACTTCTAACAGTGACTCGCGGCCGCGATATCCTGCAGATGCATCCAGTACT
>NZ_JAARMC010000058.1:0-843 GCF_012985595.1 Pseudomonas sp. WS 5411 | reverse complement strand
AGTACTGGATGCATCTGCAGGATATCGCGGCCGCACGGTCATCAATTCTTTAAGTGCGGAGGCGCCAGGGGGCACAGAGAATCTTTTTTTTCATAGCGGGCCCTCGTCAGCTCGTGTTATTGAAGCATTCTGTTCCCAGTGCCCACACATGTGAAGCATCCTCACTGATCTACTTCCCCACCTACCTGATGTGGCTCAATTCTGACAAGAAAGCAACTTTGGAGAACCATGAACCTACCTTTAGAGCTGGACGTGGACCCATCAGCATTCAAAATCATGTGTAAAAAACAGGAGAAAATGTCACTTTTTTTTAACCCTTGAATTTTTTTGGTAGACACTCCCGGCTTCTGGGTTCCTTTTTGTGATGGTTCTTATTACTCTTCAAAAGCTCCCAATCTTCAAGACCATTGACCGTAATTGGAAGCCTAATGTGCGTAAAAAGGGGCGGAGCTTCAAGTTTTAGAGAATGGACTCTGGGAGAGGGTATGTGGCAAAGGTTACTCAATTTAATGTCCCTCACATGGAAATAACATTGGGATCAAGAGCTTTATTATCTTAAATTCTAAAGTCCACATCCACCATTTCCCTAGTAAAAAGAGGGGCTCTGTTATTTAGCCATTTGTGTACTTTTTGTGAGGAGGTTATGTCAATAATATCCTTTTTGCTGCTGAAGTTGCGGAGAGTTTTGGCCACATATTCTATTGTAGTCTGGATCTTCCTCGGTAGGCTAAGCGTCGTTCCACACACAACAACATCTCTCCACTGTTTGTTTAAAGTTTAGAAAGAAAATATCCATCGTTCACAAGATCGTAGGAGAAGGACACGACTTAAGGATCCCCCGGG
>NZ_JAARMC010000057.1:0-906 GCF_012985595.1 Pseudomonas sp. WS 5411 | reverse complement strand
CATCGGGGTTGATCCGGCGACTGATCAGGTGCAAGCCATCGGCATATTCATACCGGGTCACACGCCCCAGTTCATCGCGCTCGGCGGTGATTTTTCCGTAGGGGTTGTAGCTCAATTCGCGGGTGGCACCGCCCGGCATTACCACCTTGATCAGCCGACCCACCGCGTCCCAGTGATACTGGGTCAGGGCGCCATGTTCATCCTCGCGGGCAATCTGCCGGCCCAGGTCGTCATAGCGATAACGCCGCACGCCGCCATTGGGCAGTTGCTCGCCAATCAACTGCCCAAGCTCGTTCCACGTCAGGCGCTGGCAGCTGTGGTCCGGGTACCAAACCGCTAAAAGCTGGCCACGCTTGTCATAGCTGTACTCGGTGACATTGCCGTCAGGATCAGTCTGGCGCGTGATCGCGCCCTGATCATTACGCTGGTACTTCCAGACCGCCTCACCCCGGCGCATGACCCGTACGAAGCCATCCTCATACTCGTAGGAGGTAGGCTCGTCATCCCCAGGAAACAGCGCCACCAAGCGCCCAGCCTCGTCGTACTGGTAGGCCGTGATCGCGCCCAGGGGATCCTGTTCAACCGTCAGCCGCCCCTGTGCGTCGTAGGACTTGAAATGCTCGCCGCCATCCGGATCAACCCGCTGCACCAGGCGTGCCCGCGGGTCATGCACGTAAACTTCCTGGCTGCCATCGGCGTTAAGCAGGGTGACGCGGCCGTCATCCCAGCTATAGCGCGTATCCATCTGCGCAAAACTGGCCCAATGCCGCACACAGCGTGCCGCCTTGCCAGACCGTTCCCACTCCCAGAAAAAACTCGCCCCACCGGCCAACTGCCGCTCAGTAATTACCGCAAGGCTGTCATATTGATAGCGCTCGCTTTCGCCGACGGCATTGATCGCCTCAA
>NZ_JAARMC010000056.1:0-923 GCF_012985595.1 Pseudomonas sp. WS 5411 | reverse complement strand
GCCATCGAAGCCCGCGCCGTCACCGCCAACGACTCCGCCGCCATCGTGCGCGCCAAGGCTGCCCTGGACAAACTCGACGTCGCCGAAGGCCTCGCCGAACTCGAAGGCGCTTCCGCCCGTGTTGCCGTTGACGAAAAGCGCATGATCAACTGCCGCGCCGACCTCAACCAACTCGTACCCTTCAAGTACGACTGGGCCTGGCAGAAATACCTCGACGGCTGCGCCAACCACTGGATGCCGCAAGAGGTCAACATGACCGCCGACATCGCTCTGTGGAAAAACCCCGAAGGCCTGACCGACGACGAACGTCGCATCGTCATGCGCAACCTGGGCTTCTTCTCCACCGCCGATTCCCTGGTCGCGAACAACCTGGTGCTGGCCGTGTACCGCCTGATCACCAACCCGGAGTGCCGCCAGTACATCCTGCGCCAGGCCTTCGAAGAAGCGATCCACACCCACGCCTACCAGTACTGCATCGAATCGCTGGCCATGGATGAAGGCGAGATCTTCAACATGTACCACGAGATCCCATCGGTCGCCAAAAAGGCAGCCTGGGGCCTGAAATACACCCGTTCGATCTCCGATCCGAAGTTCGAAACCGGCACCGTCGACACCGACAAAGAACTGCTGCGCAACCTGGTCGCTTACTACTGCGTGCTGGAAGGCATCTTCTTCTACTGCGGTTTCACCCAGATCCTGTCCATGGGCCGCCGCAACAAAATGACCGGCGTGGCCGAGCAGTTCCAGTACATCCTGCGCGATGAGTCGATGCACCTGAACTTCGGCATCGACGTGATCAACCAGATCAAAATCGAAAACCCACACCTGTGGGATGCCGACATGAAGGAAGAAGCGACCCAGATGATCCTGCAAGGGACCCAGCTGGAGATCGAATACGCACGCGACACCATGCCGCGCGGCGT
>NZ_JAARMC010000055.1:0-1137 GCF_012985595.1 Pseudomonas sp. WS 5411 | reverse complement strand
ACCCAATGGCTGGGCACCATGTACTCCGGCAGGTCGCCCTTGAGCTGACGCTTGCACGCCTCACGCAGCGCCTGTTCATCGCTGACCGCTTGCACGGCAACCACGTACGCCACCAACTGCGGATGGCCAGCGACGTCCCGCACCACCACGGCGGCTTTGCGCACTTGCGGTTGCTCCAACAGCCGCGCCTCGATTTCCCCCAGTTCGATCCGCAATCCACGGATTTTTACCTGGTGATCCACGCGGCCGATGTACTCGATCACCCCGTCCGCGCGGTAGCGCGCCAGGTCGCCTGTGCGGTACAGGCGCGTACCGGGAGCACCAAATGGGTCAGGCAGGAAGCGTTCGGCGGTGAGTGCCGGGTGCTGTAAATAACCCCGCGCCAGGCCATCGCCGCCAATCAACAATTCACCCGCCACCCCGACCGGCACCGGCGCCAGGTTATCGTCGAGGATATACAGGCTGGTATTGGCAATCGGCCCGCCCAGCCACGGCTGAGGCTGGGTTGGCGTGAGCGGGTACTGCGCCGACCAGATGGTGGTCTCGGTCGGCCCGTAGAGGTTCCACACCTGGGGCGAAAGCGCCAAAAGGCGGGTCGCCAGTTCCAGGGGTAGCGCCTCACCGCCGCACAGCAGTTTGCAGCCCTTGAGCTCATCGGCCTGCGGGTGATCGAGCAGCATGCGCCAGGTCGAGGGCGTGGCCTGCAACACGCTGATGCGCTGCTGTTTGACCAGGGCAAGCAAGGCTTGCGGGTCGAGGTTGATGTCCTGCCCGGTCAGCACCAGCGTTGCGCCAGCCAACAGTGGCCCATAGATTTCCAGGCCGAAAATATCGAACGAAAAGGTGGTCAGCGACAGCAGCCGGTCATTGGCATCCAGGCCCGGCTGGCGGGCCATGCTGCACACAAAGTTAGTCAGGGCGCCATGGCGCACCATCACGCCTTTGGGCTTGCCGGTGGAGCCGGAGGTGTAGATCACGTAGGCCAGGTGTTCGGCCGTGGTGCGCGGCAGCGGGTTTTCGCAGCTGTAGCCATCGAGCCACGCATCCGGTTGGTCCAGGGCCAGGGCACTGACCCCGGCCGGGATCGGCAAGCGCGCCAGCAACGGTGCCTGGGTCAGCAGCAGGGCCAGGCCGCTG
>NZ_JAARMC010000054.1:0-1168 GCF_012985595.1 Pseudomonas sp. WS 5411 | reverse complement strand
CCTTGATGGTGATGGTTTGCTTGTTATCGAGGGTCAAGGTGACGTCAGTGTCGGCCTTGTTGCTCAAGGTGGCGGTGTAGGTGATGGTGCCGCCTTCGTTGACGGCGCTTGGCGCGGTCAGGGTGACTGTAGTGGTGTTATCGGTGCCCGGTGTGTCAGTGACAGTCGTAGTGACCTTGTCAGTCCCAGGAACCAGGTTCTCAAAGTGCGTGCCACCAGTTACTTCCTTGATGCCGGTAGTAACAGTCTGGTCGCCTTTGTACACATCATCCGGTGCCACAACCGAGACAGTCCCGCTCGACTGGTTCACACCAATGGTGATGACCTGGTTGTTATCCAGGGTCACAGTCACAGGGTTGGTGATGTTGGTCACCGGCGCGCCGTTTTTATCCACAAGGGTGGCGGTGTAGACGATCTCGCCGCCTTCACCCACGGTTTTGGTGGCGGTCAGCACTACATCGACCTTGTCGATGGTGTCGTTGATCTGCGTTGTCGCGCCGTTGCCGGCAACCACTAGCTTCTCGAAGTTGCCGCCGTCAGTCCCGGTGATCTGGACAGTCTGGGTGCTCTTATCAACGAACACGTCATCGCCAGGGGCATCAACGGTGACGGTACCGACGGTTTCGCCGGCCTTGATGGTGATGGTTTGCTTGTTATCGAGGGTCAAGGTGACGTCAGTATCAGCCTTGTTGCTCAAGGTGGCGGTGTAAGTGATCTGGCCACCTTCACTCACTTCCGACGGAGCCGTCAGCGTCACTGTCGTGGTGTTATCGGTACCTGGGGTATCAGTGACAGTCGTGGTGACTTTGTCAGTCCCAGGAACCAGGTTTTCAAAGTGCTCGCCACCGGTGACTTCTTTAATACCGGTAGTAACGGTTTGATCACCTTTGTACACATCATCTGGAGCCACAACCGAGACAGTCCCGCTCGACTGGTTCACACCAATGGTGATGACCTGGTTGTTATCCAGGGTCACGGTCACAGGGCTGGTGATGTTAGTCACCGGCGCGCCGTTCTTATCCACCAAGGTGGCGGTGTAGACGATCTCGCCGCCTTCACCCACAGTTTTGGTGGCGGTCAGCACTACATCGACTTTGTCGATGGTGTCGTTGATGGTGGTAGTTGCGCCATTGCCAGCAACCACGAGCTTCTCGAAGTTGCCGCCGTC
>NZ_JAARMC010000053.1:0-1192 GCF_012985595.1 Pseudomonas sp. WS 5411 | reverse complement strand
CCATCGCAGGCAAGCCAGCTTGTATGGTTAGACTTGTAGGGGTGGTGGGACTAAAAGCCAGCATCTGACTCTAGCCAGTACAGACCGTGGGAGACTTCGCCCCACCCCTTCACCAAAGCGCCGATAAGGAATGCATCGGCCATGACCGACGATAGAAGCAAGCCAGCGCAACGGTGAAGCCCCGACAAGCCCGTAAACCCTAACCCGGAGCTTTTCTCATGGCAATGACTGTCTCGCAATCAATCATTGGAGTGGATGTCGCTAAAGCCGAAGTAGTTGTTTATCAAAGTGAAACTGCTGAAACAAAGATCGTATCGAACAAGAAAAGCGAGCTGAAGGCATGGCTGAAGTCTTTGCCTGCGGGCAGCGCCATCGCAATTGAAGCCACCAATATCTATCACGTGGATACCGTCAACTTGGCTCATTCGATGGGCCATATCGTTTACGTGATTGATGGATATCGCCTTAGCCATTACCGCAAAGGCACAGGTGGTCGCGCTAAAACAGACTTCAGTGATGCGCAGTTGCTGGCTCGCTACTTGAAGAATGAACAGGCTGATTTACGCGCCTGGAATCCGCCGCCGAAGATTTATACCAAGCTTCAAAGCTTGCTGCGTCGACGCGCAGCGCTGGTGAAAATGCGTGTTGCACTGAATCAGAGCTGGGCGGGCGAGCCATCACTCAAGGCCTCGTCCAAGAGCATTTCAGCGTGTCTTGATAGGCATGAGGGGCTCATTGAGAAAAGGATATTAGATGCTGTTACTGAGGCGGGGCTTTTGCATCAGGTCAAGCGCTGCCAAGCCGTCGAGGGCATTGGTTTTCTGACAGCGGTTGCCCTGGTAATGGCGTTTCAGCGAGGAGAATTTGAAAGTGCTGACGCTTACATCGCGTTCTTGGGAATGGACTTGAGAGTGTCCGATTCAGGGCAAATGAGCGGACGCCGCTCATTGAGCAAGAAGGGAGATTCAGAGATACGCAGATTGCTGCATAACGCGGCGTCAGCAGGTATCAGGTCAGAAGCCTGGAAACCTTTATACGAGGGTTATCTGGCCAGGGGCCTGAAAACGACTCAAGCCCTGGTCATCATTGGCCGCAAGCTGGCGCGCATCGCCTTTTCGCTCATGAAAAACCTGAGCGAATACCAGTCAAAAGCGGTTTTGGGGGCTTCCCCAAAACCATAGAATCTCCCACA
>NZ_JAARMC010000052.1:0-1208 GCF_012985595.1 Pseudomonas sp. WS 5411 | reverse complement strand
GGATGGCCGATCGCGGCGGGCCCACGGAGCAATGCCTGACTGCGGGCATGCCGAGCCTAGGCGAGGCACCGAGTGGTGGGGCAAGAGCCCTTTTGGTTACTTTTGGGGCTCTTTTCCAAAAGTGACCCGCCGTAAGGGCGGAACCAATAGCCGCCGTCATACAAAAAACGGATATGCCCCCCGAAGAACCCACAGTGTTGTTCCGATCTTCCAGAGCAGACGCAGGCAGTCTTGCAGGACCAGCAAGAAGCAACTGGTAGAGCACCGAACTACAAAGCCCGCTCCATCTTGATGATCTCAATGGACACCGGGCTATTGCCCCGGCTGAATGTTCCCTTGCCAATCTTGCGGAAGCCATGCGAGGCATAGAATTTTTCGGCGGTCAGGGTCGCCTCCAGATAGGCCCTGTCATGCCCAGCTGCGGCGATGCGCTGCAAAGCTTCGGCCAGCAGACGCGCACCAAGCCCCTGCCCGGCTGCCTCCCCGCGAATAAACAACTTGCTGACTTCATGGCCGTCGATCTCCACGAAGCCCTGGAGCCTGTCGTTGCAAGCCAACCACAGGTTGCCCGCGTCGATGGCCGAGCGGTAGGTCTCAGGTGAGCGACCGTCGAGCCACATGGCGATCTGCTCGGGACCGTAGTCGGCATTGCACAGGTTTTCGACGGAGTTTTTATGCACCAGGAAGATGCTCTCGGCGTCTTCTGGGGTCGCTGGGCGGATCAGTAGATTTTTCATTCCCTTGAGATTCCGAGTGTGGCCAGTAAACCCAGGCGTTATAGCCGATCTTGCGCCGGGCAGCGACCGAAGACCGCACATCTTGTGCGTTGACCAACTTTCCGATACACCATATAGTGTGCCCACCCAGGCAGGCGACCACTACATAGTGTGCGAAGCCGGTAATTATCGAGTTTTCTGGACGGTTTCATACGCCGCCAGAACAGACCAGGAAGGAGTATTTCATGCTGAGTTGGGACGAAGTCGACAACGAAGACACCGGTGCAGCGGTCATCCGTGGCACCAACGCCGGCCACGCCACCGAAGCCAACATGGACCGCCTCGACGGTGCCGGCGCTGCCGCTGCCATCGAAGCCCGCGCCGTCACCGCCAACGACTCCGCCGCCATCGTGCGCGCCAAGGCTGCCCTGGACAAACTCGACGTCGCCGAAGGCCTCGCCGAACTCGAAGGCGCTTCCGCCCGTGTTGCCG
>NZ_JAARMC010000051.1:0-1231 GCF_012985595.1 Pseudomonas sp. WS 5411 | reverse complement strand
TGAATCGCCCCGGATTCTCTAGACACCTTGCAAGCTCATTGCGTAACGTTTTTCAAACTCTACCGGTGACAGCTGATTGTTGAAACCATGGCGGCGTTTTGGGTTGTAGAACATCTCGATGTAATCGAACACATCACTACGAGCATCTTGCCGTGAGGTGTAGATTTTCCGCTTGATTCGTTCCCGTTTCAGAAGCTGGAAAAAGCTCTCAGCCACGGCGTTGTCATGACAATTGCCTCGGCGGCTCATGCTGGCAACCAAATTGTTTGCCTTCAAAAAACTGCGCCAATCGGAGCTGCTGTACTGGCTGCCCTGGTCGGAGTGAACCATCACCTCTTGTTTCGGTTTTCGCCTCCAAACCGCCATCAATAACGCATCAATGGCCAAATCACTGGTCATCTGCGACTTCATTGACCAGCCAACGACCTGACGGGAAAACAGATCCAGCACCACCGCCAAATACAGCCAGCCTTCATACGTACGAATATAGGTGATGTCGGTGACCCAAACCTTGTTGGGTTCCACGACATCGAACTGGCGCTTCAGCAAATTGGGTGAGGCGACCGCTGGCTTACCGCCGTACTTTCCAGGGCGACGTCGATACCCTGTCTGAGAGCGCAGACCTTCAAGACGCATCAACCTCGCCACACGATGCCGACCACAATCTTCACCGACCTCGCGCAGGTCGTCATGGATTTTGCGATAGCCATAAACTCCGCCGCTCTCCAGCCACGAGTGCTTGATCAAACCCAGCAATCGCTGGTCGTCTTTAGCGCGTGCAGATTGCGGCTCAGACAACCAAGCGTAATAACCACTGGGATGGACTTTCAGCGTCAGGCAAAGCCGTCGAATGGAATAGTCGCCCGCTCGCTGCTTGATAAAGGCGTACTTCAACCGCACTCCTTGGCAAAGTACGCGGCGGCCTTTTTTAAGATGTCTCGCTCTTCGGTGACCCGCTTGAGTTCGGCTCGCAGACGACGCAGTTCAGCGTGCTGATCATCATCCTGCTGCCGTTCTTGTTGAGGTTTGCTGTAGCGCTTTATCCAGGCATAGAGGCTATGCGTCGACACGCCGAGACGAGCCGCTACATCAGCGACAGGCAGCTTCTTTTCGGTCACTTGATTGACCGCTTGGATTTTGAATTCTTCGGGATAACGTGGGTTGCTCATGGCACCTCCTGATTGGCCTCAGTTTAAGGCATGGAGGTGTCTACGAAACCCGGGGCGATTCA
>NZ_JAARMC010000050.1:0-1247 GCF_012985595.1 Pseudomonas sp. WS 5411 | reverse complement strand
CCATTGTCGGCGAGCCCGAAGGCAAAACGCTGGTCTTCTTCGACCCACTTAGCCCAAATGTTCATAACCCGCCCTCAATAGCCGATAGCAATCCAGCGGATGTACGCTGTGCCGGTGAAAGATGAAGTGTTGATGATGTCCTCACGCCGTGACAGGAAGCCCGTCGCTGTGAGGGAGCGCAGTTGTGAAGCAACCGTAGACTGGGTTGTTGCGCCATCATGCGCGAAGCTACTGACGCACGCGGGAATGATGTTAAACCCCAATGGGAACGTTACTACTGTTTCTGTGTCCGCCACGTTCGCGACATGAACCCCCCATTGAATCATCAGCCCGCCAAGCCACTGGGGTAACACGATTGCGTTGTTTGCCCCACCACCGCCTTTGATGAAGGTGAATCCAAAGCGCATCTTGAAGGGCGTCACGACGTTGGTATCTGTGCTGCCGGTTTCGACCTCTTCCTGGCTTGCCACAGCACCGGTTAGTAGCGGCAGGCCGTTCCATTTCAGCTTGCCTATAGAGTCCATCACCAGCTTGCCCGCAACTTGCCCCAGCCAGTGGAAGCCTATTCCAGGCGCGTAGATTTCTCTGGTATCGGCGGGGCCCGATTCCAGCGCTTCACGAACAATAAGCGCGCTAGACGCGTAAGTAGAACCGGTAAGCGGCGCTGCCAACGCCGGTTGCTGTCGGCTTACGCTGCCAACCGCCAAAGCCTTGTCCTTGTCGGCTTTGTTTGCCAGCGCGTTATTCACCTCCGTCTTGGTGAAAGCATCGGCGATTCCATAGCCTCCAAGCGTTGTCGCCTTGGTTGCCTTGGCGGCAAGAGCGTTCATTACGGTGGTGGAGAAGTTCGGATCATTACCAAGCGCTGTAGCCAGCTCATTCAGGGTGTCGAGCGTTGCTGGCGAGGATGCCACCAATGCCGCAATCGCGGATTGAATGGCTGCTGTTGTCTCGATTTTCGTGAATGCATCGTTGATGCCATACCCGGCCAGCGTAATCGCCCAATTAGCCTTGGCGGATATCAGACCGTCCACTTGGGTTCGGGTATAGCCTGTAGTCATGGTGATGAAACTGGACGGGTCAAAATGTCCGCTATGCCACAGCGTACGAACATTGCCCCACTTTCCGGAGGACTTGGCCGAGCGGACGAGAATAGCGGGCTCGTCGCCCGAGTATTTGAAACCCAGCTGTGCCGAGTAATCGTCAGTGATATAGGGGAAGTTCAGCACAGACACATAGTTGCCGAA